>JAYZHY010000138.1:0-2989 GCA_036166115.1 Pseudomonadota bacterium
ATATATTTCACTTTTAAATATTCAATTTATTTGATTTTAAATTTTTCTGAGGAGTGCTTAGGAATTTTAAAAGACATATAAAGACTAACGCCGAAGTCCTAATTGCTTTATTAGAGAAGTATATCGAACCTGATCATTTATCTTTAAGTAATCTAGTAGCTTTCTTCTTTTGTTTACCATTTTCAATAAACCTTGCCTTGAGTGATGGTCTTTCTTGTGTTGCTCAAAATGATCAGTTAACTCTACAATACGTTTAGTTAAAATAGCTACCTGAACTTCAGGAGAACCTGTATCCGCCTCACCCCTTGAAAATTCCTTTATAATTTTACTTTTATCTTCACTTGATAGTGACATTATCCAAAACTCCAATAATATTTCGTTTATTATTTTTTATCTTATTTAAGACGCGCTATTCTATCGTTTAGCAGGCACAAGTAACAGCTTTTATCTAATTAAATTAATAAAAAAATTTCAAAAAGATATACATTATTATGATGTCAGATGAAATATTCTTCGAGGTGCAAGTAATTTACCTTCATATATTTCGCCGATACCAATAAACTTTTTTTCAGGATTATAAATTCTATGTAATGTTCGAATAGATTCGTTAATTGCTAATGACTGCCCATTAATAAATTTTTTTACTTGAGCTAAAGTTAAGTTAATCTCCGGAAAATCCATCAAAACCGAGTCAACAGGCAGTATATATCTTAAAAAAGACTTTCTGTCGGATTGATATGTGCTCTCAAGTTCTTCTAAACCAATCATCCTACTCTCTTCGAGGCTGCCGATCTGTAACCTATGAAGATAAGAAGTATGAGCTTCCATACCAGCTGCTCTAGCTATTTCTTCAACCAGAACCCTTATGTATGTGCCTTTTGAGCAATCTACTGTAATATCTATCGAATCTCGAGTAACTTTGTTCAAGGTTATCGAGAAGATCTTAATTAAACGTCCATCACGTTCTACTACCCTACCTTCTCTTGCATATTTATATAACCTCCCGCCATTTTTTTTTAACGCTGAATACATTGGAGGAATTTGCTCTATTTCTCCTTCAAATTGTTTTAGAATTTTCCCCCATTCTTGCTCGCTCAAAGAATAAACTTCAGATGCTTTTGTAATACCCCCTTCTAGATCACCAGTAGATGTGGAGCCCCCAAATTGTGCAACAACCCGATATTTCTTTTTAGCATTTAATAGAAATTTGCAAACCTTGGTTGCTTCTCCAAAGCATAATGGCAACATTCCAGTAGCCAATGGATCTAGGCTTCCTGTATGCCCTGCCTTCTTTTCGCCTATTAAATGTTTAGTTTTTTGTAAAGCCTTGTTAGATGATATTCCATATGGCTTGTTAAGAAGAATGATCCCATTGATTGAATTCATAGTATTATCCTATCTGACAAGTAAATTAAATCCGAGTAACACTACCATCATTCACTTTTTCTTTTGTTGTTAGCTTTATCAATTATCTGTGTAATTTCAATTGCTTTGCTAATAGAATCATCATGAAAGAATCGTAGCTCTGGCACATGCCTAACTTTTATTGATGTAGCTAACTTCTTTCGCAAGAAACCGTTAGCTCTATTCAATCCATCCTGTTGAATATGGATATCTTTATCAAATTGAATTGAACTAAAATATATCTTCGCTATACTCAGATCACGACTCAAATCAATTGATGTTAAATTAATGCCTCGAAGTGATGGATCATTTAGTTCGAAATGGAGTAACTCATTTAGCGTCCTTAGGATTAATGAACCCATTCGCTGACTTCTAGAAAACTCTCTATTCATTGCTTAAAATTGCTTTTATTTGATTTAGGTTTAATCAATAGTTCTTGCTATTTCTATTCTTTCGTAACATTCAATCTGATCGCCAATTTTCACATCGTTATAATTTTTTACACCAATTCCACATTCTGTTCCTGACTGCACTTCTTTTGCATCATCCTTAAACCTTCTCAATGATTCAAGCTCACCTTCATAAATAACAACATTATCTCGTAATACACGAATTGGATTAGTACGTTTTACATACCCTTCTGTCACAATACTGCCAGCAATATTTCCAAGTTTCGGTGATTTGAAGACTTCTTTAACTTCAGCTAATCCAATTATATTTTCTCTTACTTCAGGTGCAAGCATGCCATTGATAGCTGCTTTAACATCATCTATTGCTTCATAAATAATACTGTAATACCTAACATCCACTCCAGAGTCTTTAATCACGTTTCTAGCTGTGGAATCTGCACGCACATTAAAACCTAGAATCATTGCATTTGAAGCTGCAGCTAAAACTACATCTGATTCAGTTATTCCTCCAACCCCTGAACTTATAATGTTAACGCTCACTTCATCATTTTTAAGATTTCTAATGGCATCAGATAGTGCTTCTGAGCTTCCATGTACATCAGATTTAATTAGAATAGAAATTAACTTACTGTTTTTATCTTTTATTTGTGAAAAAATATCATCTATATCAGTGCTTTGTTGCTGGCCAATTTTTGACTCACGGAACTTTGTTTTTCTACTTTCGGTTAACACTCGAGCTTGTCTCTCATTCTTTACTACATAAAAATTTTCACCTGATATGGGTGTCTTAGGTAAACCTAAAACAATCAAAGGAACTGAAGGACCTGCTGATGATATTTGTTGTTGCGTTTCATTTAACATACTTCTAACTTTCCCAAATTCATCACCAGCTAAAATAATATCTCCTTTTGATAGTGTTCCTGACTGAACTAATAATGTAGCCATTACACCTCTACCTTTATCTAATCTTGACTCTACTACAACACCCCTAGCTGGACCTTCTTTAGTTGCTTTTAAATCCAACACCTCAGCTTGTAACAAAACTTTCTCAAGAAGATCATTGATTCCATCTCCACTTTGAGCTGAAACAGGGGCAAAAAGATGCTCTCCACCCCATTCTTCAGAAATTACATCATGATTTGATAGCTCTGTCTTAACTTTTTCAATATCGATAT
>JAYZHY010000139.1:0-3208 GCA_036166115.1 Pseudomonadota bacterium
GAAGGTTAGATTTTATCGATTCAATCTCTTTTATTTTGCCGGTGAAGTTTTCTATACTTGATTTGCACTTTATAATGTCATCTTCTAAATTTGCTTTATCGGATTCTATATTTTTTATAGCATTAGAACCCTTATTTTTATGTTTACTTGATTGTTCTAACTGATAACGTAATGCACCCACTTCGCTTTTCAGGCCAGCATATTCGCTAATTGATTCTGGCAGTTCTCTTTGTATTTGATCTTTCTTTAACTCAGATTGTTTTAATTTTTCTTTAATTGAAATCAATTCTTTTTCATTTTCACTGCAGGTGAAAGTTAATTCTTTGATTTGTTGCTTTAATTTAACAATACTTCTCTCTCTTAATAAAACCCCTTCTTCAGCAGTGTCATTTCCTCGGAATATTCTTACCCAATCTTTGCATAACCAAATGCCTTGTTTGGTTATGACTGATTTGCCCTGCTCTAGCTTCTCAGAAATACTTATCGCCTCATCTAAAGATTCAGTTACTAAAACATTTTTAAGAATCGAAAAAATTACATCGGGTGCGTTTTTAACTTTTGATGCCAATGAATTCTCTTTAATTTCAGTTTGCTCAGTTTGAATGTTATTAATAAATGTAATGCGCCCATTCTTAAAATTAGTGGTTGCCTCAATAACTCTATGAATACTGTCGATACGTAATCCACTTAAATAATCCCCAAGAACCGTCTCAGTAGCAATTTCCCAGCCTTTTCTAACTTTTATATCTTGAGCTATTCTTTTATTCTTGGAAAACCCGCTCCTCTTGAGCCACTTTTTTGTTTCTTCATTTTTATCTTGATATGACATGCTCTGAAGAGCCACTAATCTTATCTGTTCTGCCTCTCTCTCCCTAAGAAACTGCATTTTAGCTTCAAAATCTTTTGACAAAACTGATTCAGTTTTCCTTAGTTTGATAATTTCATCGCTTATTTCTGATAATGATTCTTCAAGATTATCTTTAACATCCTTACTCTCTGATGTTTTCTTTTCTATATGTGTAATTCTTGTTTCAATATCCTTAAGATTTATATCAAATAATTCTTTGTCAAGTTTTACTTGATTTTTATTTAATGATGACAAACCTGCTTCGAGATTTTCCATTTGAGTCAATGCGACTGACTGATCTTTTAATGATTCATTCTCCAAACTGATCGTTTCATTCCATTTGTCTTGCCATTTATTTATGGCTACATCAGCTCCTTGTAAAGATAATTTTGATGTAGATTCTGAATTTTTTGCTTGCTCGAAATTTAGAGTTAATTCATCCAATGAATTTTCTAGATCAGTAATTTGCTCTTTATCTAGTGATATATGATTCTCAACTTCTTTCTCATTCTCAATAGCTTGCTTTAAATCTTTCTTTTGGCGCGATTCTATTTCTATGGAGTATTCGATAGATTGTTCGAGTCTGCTAATTTCTGATCCAATTTTATAGTAGTTTGCTTGAATTGTATTAAAGGTGTCATTTTTTTCAGATTGCTCAACACGATAGTTCTCTATTTTTGCTTCAATCTTACGTTGATCAGCGAGATTGGACTCAAGTCTTAACTTTTTCCCTGAAAATATCTTTTCAATTTTTTCGGCATTCTCATTCAAATCACGAATACGTATTGCCAGAATATCGGCTGATACCTTTCTTTCGTTTTGACGCATCTTTTTATATCTTTCAGCAGTCTTAGCCTGCCTATTAAGGTGTTTTATTTGTTTTTCAACTTCTTCAATTACATCTAATAGTCGGTCTAAGTTTTCTTTGGTTCGCCCAATTCTATTAGAAGTCTCTTTTCTTCTTTCTTTGTATTTAGAAATTCCGGCAGCTTCTTCAATAAAAACTCTCATTTCTTCGGGTTTAGCTTCTATCACACGAGATATCATTCCCTGCTCAATTATTGAATAGCTTCTTGGTCCCAATCCTGTTCCAAGAAAGATACTGGTAATATCTTTACGTCTACATCGAACTCCGTTCAAATAATAATTGGAAATACCATCTCTAGATACCACTCTTCTAATAGAAATTTCATTATATTTTGAGTATTCGCCTTTGATTGTAGAAGCGGAATTATCGAAAAGCAGTTCAACAGAAGCTGCGCCAATTGGCTTTCTAGAACTTGAGCCTTTAAATATTACATCAGTAATTGAATCTCCTCGTAAACGACTCGCTGAGCTTTCACCCATCACCCATCTAACGGCATCAATTACATTTGATTTGCCACATCCATTTGGACCAACAACACCAACAAGATTGGATGGGAATGTTATGATAGTTGGATCTACAAAAGACTTAAAACCAGAGAGTTTGACCTTACTTAATCTCATTTATATTGTTAAATCCATGGCTCTTTTACGATGATTAATTGTAATGTATTTAGGTGAATAAAACGAATATTCATTTGAATTCTATACTTAAATATACAAAATAATATAAATGACACTCATGACTAAAAACCAATAGAAATAGTTTTATGCTTCCATGTGTGAAATAGATAAGTATAATGCTCTGGGTTTCAAAAAAATATAAAGTAACGAGACGGAATACTAAGAGATAAAAATGGCCAAAAAAAAAGCAACTAAGAAATCTAAGAAGAAAGTAATAAAAAATTCTAAGAAGAAAGTAATAAAAAAATCTAAGAAGAAAGTAATAAAAAAATCTAAGAAGAGAAATCTACTTTCAAGCCCAATAAATGAAATTGGACTGTACAAAATAAAAAGAGGTGAAGCTTATATGTGCGAACCTCAGCTAAATTATTTTAAATCACTACTTATGAAATGGAAAAATGATTTGATAGAAGAAGTTGATAGAACAGTTATCCATATGAAAGATGAAGCTTCAAATTTTCCAGACCCGAATGATCGTGCAACACAAGAATCTGAATTTGGTCTCGAATTAAGAACTCGTGATAGAGAAAGAAAACTACTAAAGAAAATTAACTCGGCGCTGGTCCGTATTGAAGAAGGAGATTACGGTTATTGTGATGAAACTGGCGAGGAAATTGGGTTGAAGCGATTGCAGGCCAGACCAGTTGCCACATTAACTCTTGAAGCACAAGAAAGACGTGAAAAAGCTGAACGACAATACAGGGATAGTGATGATCGTTATCGTTAAACCCTAAGCAAAGTTGACAAAATAGATATCTATTCGAAAAAAAATAAGTATCGAGGTAGGTTTGCACCTTCGCCAACTGGACCATT
>JAYZHY010000140.1:0-8790 GCA_036166115.1 Pseudomonadota bacterium
AAGAATGGTTGTGAATATCCAATAAAAAATGAAAAAGAAACCGCGTATACTCTTGCAAGCTTTTGCGCACAAAAGGAGCAACATATGACAAATTTTTGGCAAGCGATGAAAGAAGAGCAGCCATTAAAGGTTGTTGGCACAATAAATGCCTATTCTGCTCTATTGGCAAAAAAAGCGGGCTTTAGAGTAATTTATTTATCTGGAGCTGGCGTCGCGAATCATTCATATGGCTTGCCCGATTTGGCGATGACGACACTCAACGATGTTTGTGAAGACATCAGACGCATTACTTTTTCATGTAATTTGCCTCTTTTGGTTGATGCAGATACAGGATGGGGCAATGCATTTATGGTTTCAAGAACAATAAGAGAAATGACACGAGCTGGCGCAGCAGGCTGCCATATAGAAGATCAAGTATCTGCGAAAAGATGCGGTCACAGGCCCGGAAAAGAGCTTGTTTCTATAAATGAAATGAATGACAGGCTAAAGGCTGCTGTAGATGCAAGACAAAATGATTTTACAATAATAGCCAGAACAGACGCGCATGCAACAGAAGGCTTATCTTCTGCAATAGACAGAGCGCAAGCATATGAAGAAGCAGGCGCGGATATAATTTTTGCAGAAGCCTTAACTAATATCAAAGAATACAAAAAATTTACCAGTAATATTAAAGTGCCAGTGCTTGCCAATCTTACTGAATTTGGAATGACGCCATTATTTACAATTACAGAGCTGGAAGAAGCCGGAGTAAGTATTGTGCTTTATCCGTTGTCAGCAAGTCGTGCCATGTCTCTTGCGGCAGCAAATGTTTTTAATGATATAAGGGCAAAAGGCACACAAAAAGATCAAATAAAGCATATGCAAAACAGAGACGATTTATATGAAACACTAAAATATAAACAATATGAAGAAAAGATAGACGAACTTTTTACACAAAAAAAGACCAAAAATAAAACATCTGATTAACGCAAGGAAAAACATGACTGAAAAGAAAAAAACTGGAGGGCTGGCAGGGATTACAGCAGGTGAAACGGCATTATGTACCGTTGGCAAGGAAGGAGCCGGACTGACTTATTGTGGGTACGATATTTATGACTTAGTTAACAATGCCTGTTTTGAAGAGGTGGCATATTTGTTGCTGAGAGGAGAGCTGCCTAATTCAAAAGAGCTTGAAAAATATATTGAGCGCCTGAAATCTATGCGTGATTTGCCGTCTAAACTTAAATCTTTGTTAGAGGTCATTCCATCCGAAACGCACCCCATGGATGTTCTGAGAACAGGGGTTTCATTTCTTGGTAACATTGAGCCCGAAGATAATGAGTTTTTAAATCAAGAAACAGTCGCCGATCGATTATTAGCTTGCATGCCTTCAATTTTATTATATTGGCATCGTTTTCACGCTCATGGGCAAAAAATAAATGTTGCCACAGAGGATGACAGTGTTGCGGGACATTTTTTACATATGCTGCATGATGCGTCGCCCTCAGACTTGCACCGCAAAACCTTAGACACAACATTGATTTTATATGCGGAGCATGAGTTTAATGCATCCACATTCACCGGCAGAGTCATTACTGCAACCTTATCAGATATGTATTCGGCAGTAACGGGAGCAATAGGGGCTCTAAGAGGGTCTCTACATGGTGGCGCTAACGAAGCAGCAATGGAGCTAATACAAAAATTTGATAATCCCGAGCAAGCTACTCAAGGTGTGCTAAAAATGTTAGAACAAAAAGAAAAAATTATGGGTTTTGGCCATCGCGTTTATACGACTTCTGACCCGCGTAATAGTGTAAATAAGAAAATGTCCAAAACACTTTCACAAGAGTTTGGCGATAGCAAGTTGTATGCAGTGTCAGAAGCGATTGAAACAGTAATGTGGGATGAAAAAAAATTGTTTGCAAACGCAGATTTTTTTGCGGCCAGTGTTTACCATTTTATGGGCATTCCTACTTATTTATTTACACCTATTTTTGTGTGTTCACGTATTACTGGGTGGGCGGCACATATAATGGAGCAAAGGAAAAATAACAAATTGATTAGACCGGCAGCAAAATATATTGGCCCGAGCCTGCAAACCTGGCCATCAAAAAAATAATAACATTATTTACATTTTATTTTTGATTGCAAATTGGAGAATTCATGTCAAATTATGACATACGCTCAACAAAGCGTACTCAGCCAGATGATGTATTAGTTAAAATTGCAGAATTTGTTTGTTCTGGTACGGCTCATTCGGAGCTTGCATATGAAACCGCGCAGTATTGTTTAATGGATACATTGGCTTGCGGATTTCAGGCACTAGATTACCCTGCCTGCACCAAAATGCTGGGACCAATTGTGCCAGGAGCCTCGTTAGTTGGAGGGGCAAGGGTACCAGGAACGTCATATGAGCTTGATCCAGTAACAGCGGCTTTTAATATTGGCACAATGATAAGATGGCTTGATTTTAATGATACCTGGTTGGCTGCAGAATGGGGCCACCCTTCCGACAATTTAGGGGGCATACTTTCAGTAGCTGATTACCTCAGCCGCCAAGCACGGATGAATGGCAGCCATATATTTACAATGAAGGATGTGCTAACTGCGATGATAAAAGCCCATGAAATCCAAGGGGTTCTAGCATTAAAAAATAGCTTTAATAGTGTTGGCTTGGATCATGTGTTATTGGTTCGTATAGCTTCTACTGCTGTTTTAACTCATATGCTTGGTGGCGACAAAGAGAAAATTATCAATGCTGTATCCAATGCATTTCTTGATGGCGGTGCTTTGCGTACATACCGACACGCACCAAATACCGGCTCAAGAAAAAGTTGGGCAGCAGGCGATGCCACCAGTCGGGCAACCCGCCTTGCGTATATTTCTATGCTGAATGAAATGGGCTACCCTTCTGCGCTCACTGCAAAAACATGGGGCTTTTATGATGTTTTGCTCAAAGGCAAAGAATTACAAATTGATCAAAAGTTAGAATCATATGTTATGGAAAATGTTTTATTTAAAATTTCTTACCCTGCGGAATTTCATGCTCAAACTGCTGTTGAGGTCGCCATGCAATTACACCAAGAAGTTAAACATAGGATTGATGACATTGAATTAATTGTGATTGAAACTCAAGAGGCAGGCTCTAGAATCATCGACAAAACAGGCCCACTTGATAACCCTGCTGATCGAGATCATTGCTTACAATATATGGTTGCAATTCCCTTACTTCATGGAAGATTACAAGCCTCTGATTATGAGGATGATGTTGCATCGGATTTGCGAATCGATAAGTTGCGCGAGAAAATGAAGGTTCAAGAAAACAAAGCTTTTACCAAAGATTATTTTAATGCCTCAAAACGATATATAGGCAATGCAATTCAAATTTTCTTTTTAGATGGATCTAAAACCGAAAGAATTGCCATCGATGTTCCGATTGGTCATCGTGAGCGACGCGGGGAAGGCATGCCGATTTTAAAGAAAAAATTTCAAACAAGCATCCAGCATAAATTGTGTGATAATCAATGGTTAAAATTAAACAATATTTGTGCTGATAAAGAAAAGTTTATGCAAACAGAAGTTGATGAGTTTATGTCTTTTTTGGTTGTTTAGTATTCATTTGGAGCACAAGGATGTCGAAGACATATCTTTCTGACTAATGCAAAATTACATCAAGCTAAAAAATAATATATCCAAATACATGGCAAGAATGGAGCAAAAAAGCTCATCTGAATCACTTGAAAAATTGGCCACATTACTTCAAGAGCTTGAAAAGTGGAATAAAAAATATAATTTAACTGCAATACGCAATATTCAGGATATGGTGGGCGCGCATATAATGGATAGCCTTTCAGCCAGACCATTTATTCATGGTAATTCTATAATTGATGTTGGGACAGGGGCTGGATTCCCAGGGCTGCCTTTGGCCATTGTGGATCCAAGGTTGGATTTTATGTTAATTGATAGCAATAGAAAAAAAATTGGTTTTATTATGCATATAATCAATTTTTTGGAATTAAAAAATGTCACAATAGAAAAAATTCGTGCAGAAGACTTTTTTCCAGCCAAAGGGTTTGATACTGTAATTGCTAGAGCATTGAGTAATGTTCCTAATTTAATTTCATTAACCAAGCATATGTTGAAAGATCGGGGCATTATAGTCGCACTAAAAGGAAAGCAGCCCATAGAAGAATTAAACAAAATACCTGCATCATGGCAATACAATCTTTCAAAGGTTGCGGTGCCTGGTATTAGTGATCATGAAAGGCATATAGTTACTCTAAAACAGATGGGGCATGAGTCTATATGATAAGTGTGTTGGCGATAGCAAATCAAAAAGGCGGTGTTGGCAAGACAACCACGTGTGTAAATTTGGCTGCTTCACTGGCTGCCACCAAGCGCAGAGTTTTATTGATTGACATGGATCCTCAGGGCAATGCAACAATGGGCTGCGGCGTAGAAAAACATGATCTTGAAGTGACGACCTGCAATGTTTTATTGGGAGAAGTCAAAGCCATAGAGGCAATTATACCTGTGCCTGAAGGTGGTTTTGATCTTTTGCCAGGGAATGAAGAGTTGACGCTTGCTGAAGTTAAACTGCTTCAAGAAATTGGTCGCGAAATGAAATTACGTCAAGCGCTAGAGGACGTTAAAAATAATTATGATTTTATTCTTATAGATTGCCCGCCTTCTATCAATATGCTAACCGTGAATGCGCTTACAGCATCTGAAGGCGTCTTGATCCCAATGCAATGTGAATATTACGCCCTAGAAGGATTGACATCATTGATAAATACAATTGATCAAATAAATAAGAGCGTTAATCCTGAGCTTGAAATATACGGGTTATTAAGAACCATGGTGGATCATCGCATTAATTTATCAAATGAGGTTTCAGAGCAATTAATCAGTCATTTTGGTGACAAAGTATTTCGAACAGTTGTTCCTCGAAATGTGACTTTGGCGGAGGCACCTAGTTTTGGCCGCCCTGTATTGTTTCACGATCGAAAATCTAGAGGGGCAATTGCCTATTTGGCACTGGCCGGGGAAATGTTGCGCAGAGGAGACGAGGCCGCACAATCCATAGTCGGATAATGCAGCAAATAAAATTTCTTTTGCATATAAGACAATGATAGAGATATTTAGATGACAACAAAAAAACGATTAGGTAGAGGCTTGGACGCGCTGCTTGGAACAACTCAAAATAAAGCAGAGCAACCCTCATTGCAACAGAGCAAAAACCAATTAAATACACTGCCTATAGATCAATTACAAAGAGGTCAATATCAACCTAGAACTGATATGCGGCAAGAAACATTAGAAGAGCTTGCCAATTCAATTAAATCACAAGGAATTGTACAACCACTTGTAGTGCGAGCTTTGAAACATGAAGGTGAGGCAGGATCCCGTTATGAAATTATTGCGGGAGAAAGAAGATGGCGAGCCGCCCAAATGGCTGACCTTAAAGATGTTCCAGTTGTCATCAGGGATATTCCTGATTCTGATGCAATTGCAATGTCTTTAATAGAAAACATACAACGAGAAAATCTTAACCCGCTGGAAGAGGCGACAGCTTTAGACAGATTAATTAGAGAGTTTGATCTTACCCACCAGCAGGCGGCAGAGGCTGTTGGACGATCTCGGGCCGCCGTAAGCAACTTACTTAGATTGTTGGAGTTGCCTGAAGGCGTGGCTTCACTTTTAACGGCAAGAAAAATTGAAATGGGGCATGCGCGGGCGCTATTGTCTATAAAGGACGCATCACAACAATCTAGCATTGCCGCCATGGTTGTTAAAAAGGGACTGTCAGTAAGAGCAACCGAGGCGCTTGTAAGAAAAGCTATAACACAAAAAAATCAAACTAAACCAAAACAAACCATCCAAACCAATCCAGATATCACAAGACTTGAAATAACAATATCTGAAAAACTTGGCGCTAAATTGAATATTGATCACAAAGAAAAAGGCAATGGACGAATAATCATTAATTATAATACTCTGGATGAATTAGAGGGTATATTAACCCATCTTAAATAGCTGATGGAGCACAGAAAAATTTAGTAAAAAAAGAAGATTATTGCCTTGTTGTATGCACATAACTATAATGCTCTTGCCGAGCAAAAATTACGCAAAAAATTTGAATATTTTTCTAAAATTTATGCTGATTTTGTTTTGCAGATTGACTGCAATTTATAAATGAAAAACGAAAAAATAAAGAACAAGCAAAGCAATAATGATTTTGGAATTGTTAGAATTTTGTTTGTTCAAGCGGCAATCACTGGAATTTTGGCAACAATTTTTTGGATTTTTGTTAACAATGTGGCGGGGTACTCTTCGCTTCTTGGCGGTTTGATTAGTTGTATTCCAAATGTTTTTTTAGGGGCTAGAATAATTTCATCCTCTAAGAGTGCTAAGGGAATATTACGAGCGGCTTATATTGGCGAAGCTGGAAAAGTTATTTTAACTGTCCTGTTATTTGGATTGGTTTTTTTAACAGTGAAGCCACTGAATGCAATATATCTCTTTACGAGTTTTATTGTTGTTCAGTTTTCAGTGAGTGTGGAATTGCTTAGCGGCAAGTAAATATTGAAGGCTTATTAAAGAATAGATTTATGGCAACTGAAGGCGGACAAGGACCTCAATCTTCTGGAGATTACATCCAGCACCATTTGCAAAATTTACAGATTTGCAAAACAGATAATGGTGAATGGCTTTGGAATCAATGTGCAGGAAACCCCATGGCCATAAATGTGGATTCAATGTTTTGGTCACTATTTTTGGGCATAATTTTCATTTGGTTGTTTGGGTATGCGGCAAAAAAGGCTTCACCAGAAACACCGACCAAGTTTCAAGCTTTTGTTGAGATTGTAATCGATTTTATTGATAGCAGTGTTAAAGATACCTTTCATGGTAAAAGCAATCTTATTGCGCCTTTGGCGCTAACAATATTCATGTGGGTATTTTTAATGAACTTAATGGATTTGGTACCTGTTGATTGGATACCCTTGTTTTCTGAAAACATTCTACACATACCGTATATGAAGGTTGTGCCAACAACCGATGTAAACATAACGTTTGGCATGTCTATTGCTGTATTTTGTTTGATTATTTTTTATTCGATAAAAAGTAAAGGTGTCGGCGGATTTATTGCGGAATTAACTTTGCATCCAATTGCGCCACCTTTGAAGGGTCCCGGCATTATTGCAGCACCGATAATAATTGCGTTTAATTTTATCCTAGAGTCTGTCGCGCTGTTAGCAAAACCGTTATCATTGTCTTTGAGATTATTTGGCAACATGTTTGCTGGCGAATTAATTTTTATCCTGATTGCGTTACTTGGGGTATGGCAACTTCCTCTCCATTTTGGATGGGCGGTTTTTCATATTTTAATTGTGACGTTACAGGCATTTATTTTCATGATGTTGACGGTGGTTTATCTTACGTTAGCTTCTGAAGAGCACTAAGAGGTTTATTTTGTTTAATGTTTTGTTTCTTTACTGGAGATACTAATGGAAACTGTTATTGGTTATACCGCGATTGCTGTCGCGCTTCTAATCGGGCTCGGCGCCCTAGGTGTTGGAATAGGCATGGGTTTATTAGGTGGTCGCTTTCTTGAAGGTGCTGCTCGACAACCTGAGCTTGCACCAATGTTACAAACAAAAATGTTTTTGGTCGTTGCGCTGCTAGATGCTGTGGCAATGATAGGCGTAGGAATAGCCTTATATTTTGCTTTTGCCAATCCTTTTATTGCGCAGCTGCAAAATGCCATGGGTGGATAAGTGAGCTTTAATTCATTGCTGTACGACGCTTAGTTTTAAAATTTAATAGGAGCTTGTGGTGGATATTAATTTGACGCTTATTGGCCAATCAATCTCAATGATTGTTTTTGTTTGGTTTTGTATGAAATTCATTTGGCCGCCCTTAATGCAGGCCATTGAAGAACGTCAGACACAAATTGCTGACGGCCTTGCGGCTGGCGAAGAAGGACGACAAAAACTTGATAAAGCAACACTTGAATCAAAGCAAATACTTGATGAAGCACGCAAGCAGGCAACAGGCATTTTGGATCAAGCTAATAACCGGGCAAGCGAAATTGTTGCTGATGGCAAGCAAGATGGACAGAAAGAAAGGGAGCAGCAATTGTCCTTAGCAAAGAATGATATAGAGCAAGAAACTAATCGAGCCAAGGATGATTTGAGAGCACAAGTGTCTCAACTCGCCATAGCTTCAGCGGAAAAGATATTGCAACGAGAAATTGATGCACAAGCGCACGATGACATACTAGATAAGCTTGCCAAAGACTTATGAACATAACGCTTTGAGGAATTAATTGAAATATGGCAGACAACAACACAATAGCAAGACCTTATGCCCAGGCTATATTTGACCTAGCTCAAGAGAAGAATGAACTTGAATTATGGTCTCAAGGTTTAAGTGAAGCAACTAAGGTACTCAATGATGGGTCGCTTATTGAGTTTTTGTCTCAACCAGCGCTATTAAACAAGCAAAAATATGAATTTATTTCTCAACTTTTCAATGATATATCAGGCGATACAATGATTTTTGCTGGAAATAATAAACAGGGTTCAAATTGCTTAAAACTATTAATTGAAAATGGAAGGGTCTCTGTTCTGCCTGAAATCGCAGAACATTTTGATGCCATGAAATCAAATATTGAAAATTCAGTGCATGTGACAGTTACGTCTGCAGTACCTTTAGATGAAGAAAAAAAATCAGCAATTAAAGTGGCACTAAAAAAACGTTTCGATCGAGATATTCATATGCACACTGAAATAGATGAAACACTTGTCG
>JAYZHY010000141.1:0-3185 GCA_036166115.1 Pseudomonadota bacterium
TCTCTGGGTTACTCATTGGCATTGTTCACATCACGCAAACGTTCATTTTTTGGGTCATATGGGCTGTCTTCAATAACTTTAGCTGAATACGACTTACCCAAAATATCAATCGAACATTCAGTGCCCACATCAGCATAATCCAATTTCATCATCGCTAGTGCTAACGATTTATTCACCCTGAATCCAAAATTACCTCCTGTGGCTCTTCCTATAAGCTCTCCATTCAATGTGACAGCGTTATTGCCCAGGACATCAGCATCAACAACACCATCTACCTCGATTGTCACCAGCTTGTTTTTGTGCCCTCTTTCTTGCCAAGCCAAAAGTTGATCTCGGCCGATGAAATCTCCTTTCTCAGGATGAATAAATCGATCCATTGCCGACTCATAAGCAGAGTATTCAATTGATAATTCAGTTCCCACCATTCGATAAGATTTTTCATAGCGCATTGAATCCATTGCTCTTATACCAAATGGTAATAGACCTAAATCATTCCCAGCTTCAAATAAGTCGTCAAATATCTGGTTTTGAGATGCTATTGGATGATGCAACTCCCAACCTAACTCACCTACATAATTTACTCGCATTGCGATTGAAGGGCTCTCTCCGATTTTGATTTCTTGTGCAGTAAGCCATGGAAATGTTTCATTTGAGAAATCAGCGGATGACACTCGTTGCATTAAAATGCGAGATTTTGGTCCGGCTACAACCAAAACCCCTTTTTCTTCGGTTAACGGGGTAAATTTAACACTATCGTCTGTTGGCAAAAATCGTCGAATATAATCATGGTCAAGCCTCTGCAGTGCACCAGCAGATACCAAATAGAAACTATCGGATGATTCTTTTAAGATCGTAAATTCAGAATGAATACCCCCATTAGAATTTAACGCATGACTCAAAGTGATCTGACCAATTTTCTTGGGCAAGCGATTTGCTACGAAAGAATCTAGAAACCTCGCAGCGCCCTCACCGGATATACGGCATTTTGCAAACGCTGTCATATCTAGCACTCCCACATTATTTGTTACGTTCTTAATTTCTCGGTCAATAGCTTCAAACCATTTTGAACGTCTAAATGACCAATCATCTTGTTGTGGCATGCCGTCAGTCGCAAACCAATTAGCACGTTCCCATCCAAATTTCTGACCAAACACACCCCCCATAGATTTAAGTCTTTCATAACAAGGTGCGGTTTTTAATGGTCTGCCTGCCTCTCTCTCTTCATCTGGATAGTGAATAACAAATACATGCGAGTAGGCTTCTTCGGTCTTCTCGATAAGGTATTTTTTGGTTACATAATCACCAAATCGCCTTGGATCCACACCAAGCATATCAACTGTTGGCTCACCTTCAACAATCCATTCTGCTAGCTGCCACCCAGCTCCGCCAGCTGCCGTAATACCAAAGCTATGCCCTTCATTAAGCCAAAAGTTATCAACGTCCCAAGCCGGACCAATTATAGGGTTGCCATCAGGAGTATAAGCAATCGCACCATTGTAAACTTGTTTAAAACCAACCTCGCCAAATGCTGGGACACGTTCAAGAGCAGCTTCAATATGGGGCATCAACCGATCAATATCTTCTTGAAAGAGTTCATACTCAGCTTTTGGATTCGGCCCATCAACATAACAACATGGTGCGTCTTTTTCGTAAGGCCCTAAAATAAATCCGCCGTTTTCCTCTCTTAGATACCAAGACCCATCAGATTCTCTTAAGACAGGCATCTCCGCTAAGCCGGAATTTTGCCGCTTTAGTAAATCGGGATGTGGTTCTGTGACTATGTATTGATGCTCGACAGGCATCACTGGCAAATCAAGGCCGATCATCTCACCTGTTTGACGGGCATAATTTCCGGTGGCTGAAACCACATGATCACAAACTATATCCCCTTTTTCTGTCTTAACAATCCATCCGCCTTGAGACGATCGATCAATAGCTATCACTGCAGTATTTCGGTATATGGCGGCGCCTCTTTTGCGCGCGCCTTTAGCTAAAGCTTGAGTTAAATCAGCTGGTTGAATATATCCATCGCCAGGATGAAAGATTGCGCCAACTAAATTATCCGTTTCACATAACGGCCAAAGTTCTTTAATTTGTTTTGGGCTCAAAAACTCAACATCAATACCAATTGTTTTGGCTGTGGCCGCATACTGGTAATATTCATCCATCCTATCTTGATTCATCGCAAGACGCAGATTTCCAACTTGACTGAACCCAACTGGCTGACCGGTTTCTTTTTCTAGCTCTTGATATAACTCAACCGAATATTTATGTATCTGACCAACACTGTAACTCATATTAAACAAGGGCAATAATCCCGCGGCATGCCAAGTAGAACCAGAAGTAAGCTCTCCCTTTTCTATTAGAACAACTTCTTCACCCCAGCCTTTTTTTGCCAAGTGATACAAAGCGCTCACGCCGACTACGCCGCCGCCAATCACAACTACTTTTGCTTGTGATTTCATATCTCAATTTCCTATTAATTATTATGAAAACAACTGCATAAATATTGCATGCACTTAATACTGTTATTCTATTACGAGTGGAACCATCTTGAAAATAAATCTTTTTATTGATCTTAGAAAAATATAGCAAGCACTATTCTCAAGTTCATTTATGATCTATACAATAAATAAATATATATTTGGAGAGAAACATGTCCCGAAGAAGTGGTGGTCGAAAATCAAAAGTTGCTATTCGATCAGCTCCATTAGCAGAAAAAAATAAGCCCATTCATCCAGGCGAATTAGGCGGTCATTACAAACCATTCGAAAATGATGACATGGAGGCGGTGATAGAGAATATTTATCGTGTTCTTGAAGAGATTGGCTTCAATCAGGCCACACCTCATTGCGTCAAAACTTGCACGGAATATGGTGCAATAATGGGTAATGATGGACGCCTAAGAATGCCTCGTGAAATAGTAAAAAAAGCTATTGAATCAAGCAATCGTCAATTAACTTTGCATGGTCAAGATCCTTCTAATGATCTAGAGATTAGTGGCAGTCGCGTATATTTTGCTACGGGTGGCGCAGCAGTGATGATCGCTGATGCAAAAAATAAGACTTATCGCGATTCAACAGCACAAGATTTATATGACATGGCCAGAATTGTTGATGCATGTGAAAACATTCATCTTTTTCAACGTACCTGCGTATTAAGAGATATTGAAGATAACTATGAAA
>JAYZHY010000142.1:0-3900 GCA_036166115.1 Pseudomonadota bacterium
ATGTTGCCAGTAAGCTTCCTCAGTGCCTGAGACATCAGTCTTGCCTGTAAACCCATATGAGAATCTCCCATATCGCCTTCAATCTCAGCTTTAGGCGTCAATGCAGCAACAGAATCCACCACAATGATATCTACTGCGCTTGACCGCACCAACATATCTGTTATTTCCAGGGCTTGTTCGCCTGTATCAGGTTGAGACACCAATAATTCATCGACATCCACTCCCAATTTTTCGGCATATTTTGGATCTAAAGCATGCTCGGCATCTACAAAGGCAGCCGTGCCACCCGCTTTTTGTGCTTCAGCGATAACCTGAAGAGTCAGTGTTGTTTTGCCTGATGATTCAGGCCCATATATTTCAACAACTCTTCCTTTGGGGAGGCCACCTATACCTAATGCAACATCAAGTCCGATAGATCCCGTTGATATAGATTCAAAAGATTTTGTGGCTTCGCTGTCTCCCAATCGCATGACCGAACCTTTTCCAAACTGTTTATCAATTTGTCCTAAGGCTGCCGCTAGTGCTTTCTTTCTGTCTTCATCCATAATGATTGTCACTTATAATTTGTTATTGAGACTTGAATCCTATTATTCCATAACTAAAAATATATAGTTAGGCAGAATTTAAAATTTTCATTCTCTCGTTAATGCCCTGCAATGCCATTTTAACTGCTTGCATTCTTATTGATTCACGATTGCCTTTAAAGAAGTGTCTTTTCGTGGAAGTTTGAATTTCACCCATAAAATTATTACTCCAAGCAAAGCAAACGGTACCAATTGGTTTATCTTCTGCACCACCCGACGGTCCCGCTATACCGGTTATAGCAGCGGATATATCTGAGGCACAGATTCTTAATACGCCCTCTGCCATTGATCTTGCAACCTTCTCACTTACTGCACCCTCATTTTCTATCAAACTTGGATCAACCCCTAGAATCTCTATCTTTGCCTGATTACTATAAGAAACAATGCCGTGCGAAAAACAGCATGAACTTCCAGGTACCTCAGTCAACAATTCTGCCGCCATTCCACCTGTGCAAGACTCCGCCATAGAAATGGTTGTATTGGTTTGTATGGCTAGAGAAATAATACTCTTTGAAATTTCTGAAATTAGTTTCTTACTCAGCATAGTAGATCGATTCGTATAGTTTTATGTGTTTACTGATCATCTCTTCTAGAGAAAATTCATTCGTTACCCATTTCTTTGCTCTGGCGGCACAATCCATTCTATATTCTTCATTATCAATGAAATAGGCAATATGTTTTTGCAGCATCTCACGATCAGCTGGATTGGCTAATAATCCTGTTTCTCCATCTTGAACTATTTCCGGCACCCCTCCAGTTTTAAAACTAACTATAGGGACTCCAGAAGCGGATGCTTTTAGCAATGAAACGCCGAGCCCTTCTTCAGTTGCCGGATGCACCAATAGATCAAAATGAGGCATAAAATCATCAAGATCCGATCGGAATCCTAAAAAAGTTATTTTTTGATTAAGTCCAAGCTCAGAGCATCTCTTGCGTAACAATTGCTCTAATTTTCCTTGACCAAAAATTATTAATTTTATATTTGGATAACGCTGAATTAAGTTGGGCATAATCTCGATTAAATGAAGATGACCTTTTCTTTGAATCAATTGACCTACCGAAGCAATAACGAAGTCGTCCTTCTTAATATTAAATTCTTTAAGAAAGAGCGTTTTATCTGCAATTTTTTTAAAACGCTTAACATCTACCGCACTTCGAATTAAGACTAATTTTTCTTGATCGATACCTATATCTTTCAAAATATCGTATATTTTCTTTGAAATAACTATTACTTTCCGAAAAAGTCGATATCTTAAGTTAGATAAAAATTTAGGTTCAATACTATCAACTCTCCTAGAAATAACATTCGGAATAGCGCTAAGTTTTGTTACATATCCAGCCAAGAAGTCAGCACCACGACGGCTATGCGAATGCACAATATCAGGTTTTTCTTTACGAATAATTTGCCAAAAACGAAAAGCAAATAACAAATCTAGATCGCCCTTGCATGATAAATTTATAACTCTAATGCCTTTTGATTTTGCCATTGCACTCAGAGCAGAATTTGGCTGACAGACAAGTATACTGTCTATGCCTTTTAGTGTTAGGCCAGCGCATATATATAGCACCTGCTGAGGACCGCCATAAAAGAATCGGCCGGTTTCTATATGAAGAACTTTCATGCAACACAATAAAAAATTAATAACATTGAAGAATTATAGTAGATGTTTAAGCACAAAGAGAATCACAAAAATTCATAATTTAGAAGCAAGCAACTCAAGGGCTTCCTTGTTTGTCCAAGACCAAACTTTTTTAATTGCCACATCAATTGGTAACCAGCAATACTCAGTGTGCTCAAGTAAATTTAACTTAATTTCTAACCGATTATCCAATAAATAACAAAATTCATACTCAATATTTGTTTCATTGTGATCTTCGTATTTGTGCCGCCATCGAGAATCAATTGCAAATGTCCGGCTTATGCTATTGCAAGTCATCAATCCTTCATCAATCAAGCCTGTCTCTTCCCTTAATTCTCTGGATGCTGCAACCTCTTGGGTTTCATTATCCTTTAGACTGCCCGTCACTGATTGCCAGCAAGGGAATGGCTTAGAACGTTTAAGCGTGAGAACTTCAGCTTCTTTTGTATATACTAGAATTAAAACAGATTCTGGTCTGCGGTACATAATAATGTATGCACTAATCTGAATGAACTGGCCTTAAACGAATACCGGTTTCCTTTAACTGCTCAGATGAAACTGCTCCAGGGGCATCAGTTAATGGGCAACTGGCTGATTGTGTCTTCGGAAAAGCAATAACATCCCTAATACTTTCGGCCCCGGACATTAACATTACCAATCTATCAAGACCAAAAGCTATCCCTCCATGAGGCGGGCACCCATACTCAAGGGCATGCAATAGAAAACCAAATTTCTCTTGTGCCTCTTGGTCACTTATATTCAGTAACTGAAAAACTGCGGCTTGCATTTCTTTGCTATGTATACGTATCGAACCACCTCCTATCTCTGAACCATTAAGCACCATATCGTAAGCTTTAGACAAAACAGTATCTGGATTGCTTTTAAGTTCCTTTTCTTTATCCACGGAAGGGGCCGTGAATGGGTGATGTAAGGAGGTCCAATTTTTTGTGGCTTTATCTTTCTCGAACATTGGGAAATCAACAATCCAGAGTGGCTGCCAACTTTCATTAATTAAATCCAAATCTTCCCCAATAAGCACTCTTAAAGCACCGAGAGAATCGTTAACTACGCTCTCTTTATCCGCACCAAAGAAAATTAGATCCCCATCTTCTAAAGATGCACGCTCAATTACACCATCTATTACATCATCTGGTAAAAATTTTAGAATTGGAGATTGCAGTCCTTCCTTTTTAAGCGAGACGTCTACAACTTTTATGTATGCAAGGCCTTTGGCCCCATAACGCCCCACAAATTTTGTGTAATCATCAATCTCTTTTCTGCTCATTTTGCGTCCTTGAGGAATGCGCATTCCTGCTACACGCCCACCTTCATCTTTTGCCGGCCCCGAAAAAACCTTAAATTCGACGTCAGTCATTAGATCGGAAAGATCTATCAGCTCAAGAGGGATTCTTAGGTCGGGTTTATCAGTCCCAAATCTTCGCATTGCTTCAGAATAACTCATCCTTGGGAAACTCTCTGGCAAGGTAATATCCATCACATCCTGAAATAATGCACGAATTAGGTTTTCCATCATTTCCATTACAGTATTCTGATCAACAAAGCTCATCTCTATATCCAATTGAGTAAACTCAGGTTGACGATCAGCCCTCAAATCTTCATCACGGAAACAGCGCACTATTTGATAATAACGATCAAACCCAGACATCATTAATAAT
>JAYZHY010000143.1:0-6860 GCA_036166115.1 Pseudomonadota bacterium
CGCCTCTAACTATATCACCAGTCTGACCAATCACTATTAGTGTTGCAATCAAAGGAGGTGCAACACAAGCAGTTACGATAAGAGAGGAAATAGCACCAATAAGGAAACTGCCCATTAATGTACCGAATCTTTGTTTACTGCTAAAGGCTTCCAAATGAGTTTGAAGGGATGTCGGAATTGTTAAATTAATTACTTCAAACATCGCTAATGAAAGCAGTATAAATAATATTGTGAATGAGATAATTACCCAAGGTGCATTAAAGAAAGCTTGCAGCTGGAGGCCTATTGAAGCGCTAACAATTCCGGCTGCTGTATAGATTATCGCCATTCCCATCACATAACTGAATGCAAGGCTAAAACCTCTTTTTGGAGAAATATTTTTTCCTTCACCCGCAAGGATTGCGGAGAGATTTGGGATCATGGGTAATACACAGGGAGTAAATGACAGCAGAAGTCCTGCCCCAAAGAATGTTAAAATTATTATCGATAAATTAGAATTTGAGATCAAAGACGCCAGTCTTGATTGTTCTGAAATTTTAATTTTTCCTTGAGAGTTATTTTGATTGATTTCAATTGAGGAAAAATTAACATTAACTTTGCTGGTTTGGGGTGGGAGGCATAACTCATCTTCCAGGCATCCCTGATAATCGATAAAGAATGTTAGAATATCTTCATTAGACGCATTTCTTGAAACAGCAATTCTTCCAAAAACTTCATTGAAATAGACTTCATTGGCACCAAACCATTCATCTGTCTTTGTTTCTCCTTTAGGGAGTTCAATTGCTCCCATTTGTATATATGGATTTTCAGCTGTAACAGTAATTTTATCTTTGTAGAGATAATAATTTGGAGCAATTTGAAACGCGATTTCAAGCGTGGTTTTATTAATAGCTGATAGATATGGTTTGAATGCTTGTTTCGTGACTAGAAGGTTGTCTTGATTGAGCTTACTCATGATTGGATAATTGGCAGCAGGCTCTTTATATTTTTTATCTATGGATGCCATCCATTTTTGTGGAGGATAGCAAATTCCAATATCTGCACAACCTTGCGAAGAAATCTTAATCTCTATTTGTTCTGATGCATTATTTTTTCGCTTATAAGGGACATTAAATGAAACATTATTTCTGTATATTTGTTGTACTCCAAAGAATTCATCTTCATGGTGAAGTCCATCAGGTAAGATTATCTCACCAAGTTGTACGTCAGTTGAAATGGACTGGATATTAATTTTATTCCGATACAAATAATAGCCGTCTTCAATGATCCAATTTATTGTAATTGAGGAATCATTATTTTGTATTTCATACTTAAACGCTTCTTCAGCTCTGAGTAATTTATTCGTTGATATTGTATTATCAGATGGATTATCTGCTGCACTTTTATCTGAGCAGCCATAAGCGCATACAAGCACAAGTAATAACATCATTCTTAATGATATATTTCTAAAACTATATTTTTGTTTATTCATATGTGAGTGTTTTAAAATCTTAATGCTAATGGTATGAAATAATTATAATTAAATAAATCTAGATTATTGCTTACGTTTCTTGAGAAAAAGAAGCATACATGGGCTTTTACCTCCTGTCATTATAGAAATACCTAAAATTCAAAAAAGAAATACTTCAAGTATTTTAATGATTTTATGCATTTAGTACTTGAAATTTGCTTCAGCGTCCTTATTATTAGCACTCTTCGTAATTGAGTGCCAATAAGCAACTGTTACAAAGAAATGATATTTTGAGTTAAACAATATTTTAGAGGAGAGCAGCCGATGAATATTCGTCCGCTTCATGACCGAGTCATCGTAAAGCGCATGGAAGAAGAGCGTACATCCCCAGGAGGGATTGTGCTTCCAGATGGGGCAACAGAAAAACCGATTAAAGGTGAAGTAGTTGCTGTTGGAAATGGAAAAATACTTGAATCAGGAGAAATCCGTGCATTGGATGTAAAAGCTGGTGATCAGGTTTTATTTGGTAAGTACAGTGGTACTGAGATTAAAGTTGATGGTGAAGAGCTTCTTGTAATGAAAGAAGATGACATTGTCGCGATTTGTGAAGGTTAATGGAATTTTAATTTCATTTTTTATTAAGAATAAATTTTAAGAGGAAAATTAAATGTCTGCTAAAGAAGTACGTTTCAGCGACGACGCTAGATCAAAAATGTTTGCAGGTGTGAATGTTTTGGCAAATGCAGTAAAGGTAACCTTAGGTCCAAAAGGTCGTAATGTAGTCCTTGATAAGAGCTTTGGTGCACCAACTGTAACTAAAGATGGTGTCTCAGTTGCTAAAGAAATTGAACTTGACGACAAGTTCGAAAATATGGGTGCCCAGATGGTAAAAGAAGTTGCTTCTCAAACTTCTGATATTGCTGGGGACGGAACAACAACAGCCACAGTGTTGGCGCAAGCGGTATTAAGGGAAGGCCTTAAGTCAGTTGCTGCCGGTATGAATCCAATGGATCTCAAACGTGGTATTGACAAAGCAACTGCTGCAATCATAGAGCAATTGCAAAAGATCTCGAAACCATGCAAAGATGACACATCTATTGCGCAGGTTGGTAGCATCTCCGCTAACTCTGATACTGAGGTGGGTGAAATTATTTCGCAAGCCATGGAAAAAGTTGGCAAAGAAGGTGTCATTACCGTTGAAGAAGGACAAGCATTGGCAAACGAGCTAGATGTCGTTGAAGGCATGCAGTTCGATCGCGGTTATTTATCTCCGTATTTTATTAATAACCAACAAAGTCAAACAGTTGAGTTGGAGAATCCTTTGATCCTTTTGCATGATAAGAAAATTTCGAATATTCGAGATTTGCTTCCACTTCTTGAGGGTGTTGCAAAAGCAGGTAGACCGTTATTGATTATTGCCGAAGATGTTGAAGGCGAAGCATTAGCGACACTCGTGGTAAATAATATACGCGGGATTGTAAAAGTTGCTGCAGTTAAAGCGCCTGGTTTTGGCGATCGCAGAAAGGCAATGCTTGAAGATATTGCCATTTTAACCGGCGGTAAGGTTATCGCAGAAGAAGTTGGGTTATCACTTGAAAAAACCACTATTGAAGATCTTGGCGATGCCAAAAAAGTTCAAATCAATAAAGAGAATACTACAATTATTGATGGAGCAGGAAGTGGCAATGAGATCAAAGGTAGAGTGAATACTATCAATAAAGAAATCGAAGAATCTACTTCTGATTATGATAAAGAAAAACTGCAAGAGCGAGTTGCTAAACTTTCAGGGGGCGTTGCTGTCATAAAAGTTGGCGCTGCTACAGAGGTTGAAATGAAAGAGAAGAAAGCTCGTGTTGAAGATGCTTTACATGCTACTAGGGCAGCAGTTGAAGAAGGAGTTGTCCCAGGCGGCGGCGTCGCATTAATTAGGGCTGTTTCTGGAATATCAAAACTCTCTGGTGATAATGATGACCAGAATGTAGGCATATCGATTCTTAAAAAGGCTGTTGAAGAGCCACTTCGTCAGATAGTAAGCAATGCTGGTGGAGATGCGAGTGTTGTATTGAATGATGTAGCCGAAGGTGATGGCAATTATGGATACAATGCTGCTTCAGGTGAATATGGCGATATGATTGAGTCTGGTATTTTGGATCCAACCAAAGTTACTCGCTATGCACTGCAAAACGCAGCTTCTGTTTCAGGCTTGTTGCTGACAACTGAAGCGATGGTTGCGGATGCACCTCAGGATGCAGCTGCAGCTGCACCGGCTATGCCTGATATGGGCGGAATGGGCGGAATGGGCGGAATGGGCGGAATGATGTAATTCATTTCAATCATCTGCAAAATGAAAACCCTGCTTTTGCAGGGTTTTTTTTGCACCGCCGGTCATGATATCAATGTGTTGCTTGCTTATGATATTGTCTTTTACTCTGCATAGGCGATGATCTGATTGCGTTGTGCTCCCAAATTTTCGATGCGAGCTTCCATGATATCACCGGGTTTTAAGTACACTTGTGGTTTCATACCGTAACCAACACCAGGAGGTGTACCGGTCATCATCACATCACCCGGCTGCCAGCTAACATAGCGAGATATAATCGAAATCAATTCGGCAATGCTATACATCATGTCGGAAGTATTACTGTGTTGCATAGTTTTACCGTTCACCAGCATCGAGATTTCGAGATTATTAGGATCGTTAATCTCATCTTTTGTCACCAACCAAGGACCCAATGGCTTTAATGTATCAGCGCTTTTACCTTTGGTCCATTGTGTTCCACGTTCGAGCTGAAAAACACGTTCAGAAACATCGTTACCCACGCAGAAGCCGGCCACATAATCCATAGCTTTTTCAACCGGGATATAGCTACCTGATCGACAGAACACCACGGCAAGCTCAGATTCCCAATCTAGTTGACTTCCTCCTTGGGGTATCATAACGTCATCAAAAGGGCCGTTAATAGCACTAGGCGCAGTAAGCATAAACATTGGTTCTTCAGGTGGCTCAAGTCCTGCTTCGGCAGCATGCTTACCATAGGTCAGAGCACAGCCCACTATTTTACCTACGCGATTAACCGGCGCACCAAGACGAGTGTTCGAATCTATGACAGGGAACTGGTTGAGGTCTAATGAGCTGACCTCATCCAGGATTTCACGGCAAATTGTTTTATATGACCAGTCGTCAATTCTATCGCTGAGATCACGGATATCCCCTTCACTGTCAATGACCCCTGGTTTTTCCTGGCGTATGTTACCAAATCGAACAAGTTTCATGCGTTTTTCCTTATAGTAAAATCAAGCAATTGTTGAAGATCTATCCCTCGTTTATGCGCTTGCTTGAATACAGTCATCGTATCCGCTATACCTTGAGCCATGGGGCGACACTCAGAAATATTTAGAAATTGATTCAGCTCGCCGTTATCCGGTTCTGCAGGGAATGGCATAGCATCACCACTATAGCTGATCATGGCGCCACTTTTCTGTAACTCAACAAGAGAAATGACTTCATCGATATCAGCAGGCGTGCCGTCTAGATCAAATACGCGGGCGCCTTCACGAGGTTGGCTCACTGCAGCAATAAATCGCAGTGCCGCATCCTCAACATGAACGTAACTGACTGCACCAGAAAAAGGTATTTCATACTTGCAACCTACAAATGCAGCAAGCATCGCAATAGTGGGTGCTGAACTCATACCTTGATCTCTCCCTGGTCCATAAATAATAGCAGGACGTATACCCACACTGGGGATACCCCAATCTTGCCAATAGACCGCAGCCATTTGCTCAGTGCAGACTTTATGAGCTCCGTATAAGGTTGCGAGCCATTCATTATTATCCATCGCTTGTGCAGCAATAGAGCTAGCATAACTCAATCTTGATATATTCCTCTGTCGCGCTAGTTCCAAGATATGCGTGCTACCGACGACATTAATTTTTGTGCTTTCCACAGGGTCAGCTTTACAGAAAGGGACCTGGAGTGCTGCTAGGTGAATAATGGCTTCTACATGATGTTTTTCAGCGACTGATTGAAGTCGATTGAAGTCTGTAATATCACCTAACTCCCAAGTAATTGACTTAGTATTATCCGAAATCAATGTGAGGCGCTCACGATTTTCTGTTAAATCGAAGACAATTGGTTTTGCACCTGCCTCGGCGAGCAATTTAACCGTCCAAGCACCAATACATCCTGCAGCACCTGTAACTAGAACAGCTTTTTCGTGAAGAGAATGATTCATGCTTACTTTCCTATGGATTCTAGATTTCTGCTAAATGCTAGAAGCTTAGTCACGGCGTGCTGAATATTACTAGCTAACTCATCAGGTTGGTCATTGAGACTAATCTGATCTAATAAAGTGTCTAATCGAGCCGATGCTCGCCATATTTCATGCCTTGCCAATTCTGAACAGATACCTGGGTCAGACCAGCTAGACATGTTGATTGAATTTGTGTCGTCCTTGGCGGAGCGGGGCAATACTTCAAATGATGGAATCATTGTGATGCGTTCTGCTTTTTCCAATAGTCTGCAGGCGCGATGGAAAATCATAGAACCTTGCTGTAAGAATCCATAGCCCGCAGCAGGTATAGGTAGGGTAATAATTCTTTCTTGTGGTAGTGATGCATTGATCCCTTCCTCACCTTTGATACCTAAAAGTACTTGTCCTTCTTCTTTGGTACCGTTGAAGATTTGAAATTCACCTCCTTTCATCAAACTGGGGTCTGATAACATCATCACTATATCGAAACTCACCGAATCAACATGCCATGAGTCAATCACTTTAGTAATGTCATCAGGTGCATAATTAATTCCACAGGCTACTGCAGGAACCGAATGGCGACCGAGAGTAATTTCAGTGATCGCTGAGAGATGTTCTGACAATTCAGGGCTGTCGCAGAAATCTCTAATAAATTTTGAACGGTATCCTGCGCCGCGAGCATAACTACCTAGTCGATTTACGCCAGTGCCAGTGCTGTCATTACGGTTGTTATAGATACGATCGCAGGTATGCTTCATTATATCGACTCCTTCATCGGATAAAATGCGAAACGCACTACTGTAACCAAATGATGATTCACAGGCGGATGCTTCTCGTTTTGAATAACCTAGATCTTCTAATGAATAAATGGATGTTGGTTTTTCAAGGTTAAGATGTTTTTTCGCATTGAACAATGGCTCATTATCCAGAGGTTTATAGTCTGCGGGGCATTCACTGGGAAACGCAAGAGGGGTAAAGTTTTTAGTCATAGAGTTCTCCTACACACCTTCTGATATCAGGAAGATGATGTTTAATATATTAGGCTAAATCATCTTCTTTGTATGAATCATTATTTCTACTTGTATTGTTTAACCTTTATCCAGATACGAAATAACAACAAGCTAATTAATATAATTTCATAGATTAACGGTTCTGTT
>JAYZHY010000144.1:0-2900 GCA_036166115.1 Pseudomonadota bacterium
TAATGGATGCAGATCAAGCGGGAATGCTTGCTGTGATGCTTGAAGGCGTTGAATTATCTGAAAATGCCCAAGCCATGGATGCTTTCAGGGAGATTGGTCCGGGCGGTCACTTTTTAGGTGCGGCGCACACACAAGCAAATTTTGAATCTGCTTTTTATCGGTCAGAACTTGCTGATAACAACAGTTTTGAGCAATGGGAAGAAGAAGGAAGTTTTGACTGTGCACTGCGCGCCAATTTAAAATGGAAAGAAATGTTAAACACATACGAAGCTCCAAAATTGGATCCTGCGATTGATGAAGCTTTACTTGAGTTTATAGCTAAGCGAAAATCTGAATTTGAAGATAGGGATTATTGATTTAAATCATTAAGAAATAATTTTAGATTGCCAATAACAATTGAGTGAGATTATTTATGAGCGACTCGAATGAAGAAAATGAAGAGGATATTATCTTAGCTGATTTATCCGATGAAGAGCTTGTGGAGCAAATGCACGATGATTTATATGATGGCCTTAAGGAAGAAATAGAAGAAGGCACCAATATTTTATTGTCACGAGATTGGTCTGCAGAGAAGGTTTTAAATGAGGCGCTGGTGGCGGGAATGACTATTGTTGGTATTGATTTTCGCGATGGGATTCTTTTTGTTCCGGAGGTTTTATTGGCAGCGAATGCCATGAAAGGTGGCATGGCTATCCTTAAGCCTTTATTGGCTGAGACTGGCGCTAAGCCAGTAGGTTCAATGGTTATAGGGACAGTAAAAGGAGATATTCATGATATTGGTAAGAATCTTGTTGGCATGATGCTCGAAGGAGCTGGTTTTGATGTATTTGATATTGGTATTAACAATTCGGTAGAAGATTATTTCGCCGCAATGGAAAAACACAAACCTGACATATTGGGTATGTCGGCCCTTCTTACAACAACCATGCCTTATATGAAAGTAGTAATAGATGAAATGGTAAACAAAGGAATACGCGACGATTACATTGTTCTTGTTGGAGGTGCTCCCTTGAATGAAGAATTTGGAGAAGCCGTTGGCGCAGATCGTTATTGCCGAGATGCGGCTGAGGCGGCTGCAGTTGCAGTGGCTATGGTGGCAGAGCGCCAAAAAAATTCGGCTTAAAAATATCTGTATCATTTAAAAAATGGCAATTAAAAAGATTACTATTTTTTGGCGTGATATTCCGTCGCAAGTATTAGTTCAAAGAGGCCGAAATAGAAAAAAACAGATGTTAGAACATCGCTTCCAAGAAGCAATTGATAGGGCAGCCATGCGTGCCGGGAAAGGCAGCAGCCATGCATATATTGCAGAATGGCGAAGAGTTACGGAATTAATTAATGGTGAAGTAGATGCCGAGAGTTTGCTGATTGATGAAGTGACAAAGTTTCATCAAACTTATAGTGATGAGGATTTGGAGGAGTTAATTCGAAATCACGGCGTTAAAACTTCCGAATAAATTAAACAGAGATAATAAATAAGATACTTTTCTTAGGTATAGAGGATCCGCTTGATAGGAGAGAATTATTAACACGAGTATACTTTCAGAAGCAGTCGGTAAACGCATAAGAAAGGATCTGGAAAATGCCTATATGGAAATTATTCCAGTTCCAGATATTGAGGAGAAGCTCGGAGTTCTTCAACCAAACACGCATTTGGCTGTAACATGTTCGCCGACAAAGGGTGTAGATGAAACCATAGAGCTAAGTGACAAACTTATCGCGCAAGGTTTTAAAGTTACCCCACATATTGCAGCAAAATGCGTAAGTGGAGAAAGACATCTTGAAACTATCGTCAAAAGACTCGATGCATTGAGTATTGAAAGTATTTTTGTACCTGGCGGTGACCGACCGGAACCAATGGGTGAGTTTAATAATGCCTATGATCTTCTTAAAGCTTTGCAGAAATGTGGGCATAACATAAAAAATATTGGAATTGCTGCTCATCCTGAAGGACATCCAGATGTTAACGAGAACATCTTAATGGAAGCACTTGAAATGAAAAAAGATTTAGCAGATTACATTGTTACCCAAATGTGTTTTGATGCAAATATATTGGGTGATTGGTTAACTCGGATTAATCAGCAAGGCATCCATCTGCCTGTTTGGATCGGATTGCCTGGTGCGATCGAGCGAGGACGTCTTCTTAGGACTTCGCTTAGAATAGGTGTCGGGGACTCTCTGCGTTTCTTGCGAAAAAAATCTCAAGTTGCGGCAGAATTAATGAAGTCTAGTATCTATAATCCAGATAAGTTAGTAACAAGTATTTCTGAGTATAAAGGTATCACTGACACCAATCTTGCTGGCTACCATATATTTTGTTTCAACCAAATTGAGATAACTGAAAAATGGCGTACAGAGACAATTTCAAAACTAATGTAAACCCTTGAAAAATTTAAAGGCATAATAAGATCGGAGAAAAAAATGACAACAACATTAATTAGCTCGCCCACTAAAGAGGTAAAAATAGGAGTTGATCAGCCTTTTGTAATCATAGGTGAAAGAATCAATCCGACAGGTAGGAAGCTATTAGCAGAAGAAATGAAAGCCGATGATTTTAGTCGAGTTGAAGCCGATGCCATTGCTCAGGTAAATGCAGGGGCACACATGTTAGATGTGAATGCTGGCATTCCATTGGCCGATGAACCAGCCCTTTTGGCAAAAGCCATTAAGGTTGTTCAGTCTGTTACGGATGTGCCATTGTCAATAGATTCATCAATAGTGGCGGCATTGGAATCTGGTTTATCAGTTTATCAAGGAAAAGCGCTAGTGAATTCGGTTACTGGAGAAGAAGAAAGATTAGAATCCGTATTACCATTGGTAGCCAAATATAATTGTGCAGTAGTGGCTATTTCTAACGATGAAACAGGTATTTCTGAAGATCCTGATGTGCGTTTTGATGT
>JAYZHY010000145.1:0-6836 GCA_036166115.1 Pseudomonadota bacterium
CTGGCCAATCTATCAAATACATCTAAGTTCTTTTGGTCAGTTATAATTACAGATGGTGCTGCGTTGTTGATGAAGAATTCTAATTCATTTTCTTTGTAATCTGGATTCAAGGGATGATAAACCAGTCCAGCTCTTAGACAAGCTAAATAAAGACAAAGTGCTTCTGGGCTCTTAGCTACTTGTATTGAGACTCTATCTCCAGGCTTAATTCCAATCTTGAATAGAAAGGATGCCATTTGTGACGACAATGTATTCAGTATTTTATAATTATACTCACTGCCGTCATCAAGAATTAACAAAGGTTTATTATTGGCACTGATAGATTCTTCAAAACAAGAATAAAGATTGAGTTTTTTTGATGACATGCTTTTCCTACCTAAAGATAAATGATAAAACAATATATAAATTATAAACAATAATTAATTAACACAATTTCGGAGAAGAATAATGGTTGTTTATGGTGTGGCATTGCTTGCATTTTGTATGTTAATGGGCGTTTTTCTTGGCGATCTTCTTGGTCATTTAATCGGCGTTAATGCAAATGTGGGAGGTATAGGTATCGCCATGTTACTGCTCATATATATTGCCAATAGAAAAAACAAGATTTTCCAAATTGATGTCATGACTCAATCTGGTGTTAATTTTTGGAGTGCTATGTATATACCTATTGTGGTTGCTATGGCAGCCAAGCAGAATGTATTGGCTGCTATTTCAGGTGGTTGGATGGCCATTACGGCAGGAATTGTTACCGTAATATTGAGTTTTCTTGCTGTTCCTGTTCTGTATAAGTTTGTAGAAGCGAACAATCATGATAATTGAAATATTAGTGAATACTTTTGTTGAGAGTTCAATTATTACAGCCTTTCTGTTTGTTGGAATTATCACGGCTATCTCCTATTGGTTTTCTAAGCATATAACTAACGGATATATTCACGGCTCTGCAATTGCCATCGCTATCGGGTTGTTGATGGCCTACCTTGGAGGCATTTTCACTCAAGGAGAGAAAGGGTTAGCTGATATCCCAATCTTCGCAGGTGTCGGAATACTGGGCGGTGCAATGTTTCGAGATTTTGCAATTGTTGCAACTGCTTTTGGAGTAGATTTAAAAAATTTGAAAGATGCAGGATTTATTGGTTCTGTGTCTGTTGTTTTGGGCGTAGTCTTATCCTTTTTTATTGGTGCAATTGTGGCTATTTTATTTGGATATACTGATGCGGTATCAATTACAACAATTGGAGCCGGGGCAGCAACGTATATTGTTGGGCCGGTAACAGGGACAGCTCTTTCCGCAAGTACCGAGGTGATCGCCCTGAGTATCGCAGTAGGACTGATTAAATCAATCCTAGTTATGATTGCCACGCCATTTATTGCACCCATCATTAAATTAAATAATCCTCATTCAGCAATGATCTTTGGCGGCTTAATGGGAACCACTAGCGGCGTCGCCGGAGGTCTTGCGGCAACTGATCCAAAGCTTGTTCCATATGGAGCAATGACCGCAACTTTCTATACAGGTATCGGATGCTTGTTAGCGCCTTCTATTTTGTTTCTGATAGTCACAACCTTTACTTCAACATAAAGAGACGCAGCATTAATTATTCATCTAAAATTTCACGAAGAGATGCCATTAAGGCAGCCGGTTCTGCTGGTATCATTTCATCATTACCAGCCATGGGAGAAGGCATGACCAAGAATGATATTACAGATCTTTCTGCTTCTGAGTTATCCGTGATGATTCGCACAAGGAAATTAAGTTGTATTGAGGTTATGCAAGCTTATTTATCGAGAATAAAAAAATACAATCCAACATACAATGCCATTGTAAGTATGCCGAATGAATCTGAATTACTTGCCCAGGCATCGCTTGCAGATCAAGAGTTAGATAAAGGTCTTTATCGAGGATGGATGCATGGCATACCTCATGCCATAAAAGATTTAGCCTATGCCAAAGGTTTATTAACCAGTGAAGGTTCACCTATCCTTGCTGGAACAATGTCTGAAAAAGATGATTTGTTTGTTTCTAGGATCAGAGATGCCGGAGCAATATTTATTGGCAAAACCAACACCCCTGAATTTGGTCTGGGTTCTCAGACTTACAACAAAGTCTTTGGTGTCACCCGAAATGCTTATAATCCTGATCTGACTGCAGGAGGCAGTAGTGGAGGTGCTGCTGTAGGTCTTGCCACGCATATGTTACCAACCGCAGATGGAAGCGATATGATGGGTTCCTTAAGGAACCCAGCAGCATTCAACAATGTAATTGGTTTTAGGCCAAGCCAAGGTCGCGTTCCCAGTTATTATGGTTATTATCCAAATTCCGATACTTTTTATCAGCAGTTATCAACAGATGGTGCCATGGGCAGAAATGTTGAAGACATGACCAGATTATTAATTACCATAGCCGGACCTGATGTGAGGGTACCATTAAGTTTATCAGACAGGTTACCCAGTTTTGAAGAATTTGAAGCGCCTAACTTGAAAGGTCTTAAAGTAGGGTGGATGGGTGATTATGATGGTTATTTGCCCACTGAAAATGGCGTTTTGCAGTTATGTGAAAAAGCATTGAATGACATACAAGATACTGGATTGATTGTTGAACATTGCATCCCAGAATATAACCTAGCTAGGCTATGGAAAACTTGGTTGACGTTGCGACATTGGTCAAATTTTTGGGGCAAAGCGTATTACGATGATTTAGAGAAAAGAAATTTACTAAAACCAGAATTGATATGGGAGATTGAAGGTGCTTTTGAAGTTACAGCTCTTGAGCTTAGTAATGCTGGTGTTGCAAGGATTGCATGGTACCAGTCCTTAATGAAGTTATTTTCCGAATTTGATTTTCTAGCACTGCCATCTGCTCAAGTGTTCCCTTTTTCTGTAGATATCCATTGGCCAAAAACAATCAATGGAATAAAGATGGACACCTATCATCGTTGGATGGAAGTTGTAATTGGCGGAACTTTATCTGGCCTTCCTGTAATCAATCTACCAGCTGGATTTGATCAACATGGAAGACCAATGGGCATACAATTCATTGGCCGCATGGGGGAGGATGCAAAGTTAATTGAATTTGCAATGGCTTATGAACGTAACACTGAATACTTAGATGTTAGGCCAGCAAACATGAGAGCTGTGTCAATTTAATATGCCGCAGCACCTCCGTCTTCAGCTCGGGAGTCAGCTGCTCCAGAAATTATTCCTGTTTCTGGGTCACGATAGACACCCATAGCGCTACCAATTGTATTTCTGACTCTAATTTTGTGACCATAAGATTCATATTCCTTTTTGGTGTCGGGAGAAATCCCCAGTTTTTCAAATGTGGTTACATCAGGTAGCCATTGATGATGAATTCTTGGGGCCTCTATAGATTCGGCGATAGTCATTCCATGGTCAACGATATTAAGAATTGTTTGCATAGTCGTATTAATGATCGTTTTTCCGCCAGGAGTTCCCGTAGCAAAAAGTGGTACTCCATTCTTTGCAACAATGGTCGGAGTCATGCTTGATAACATCCTTTGTTCAGGGCGAATCTGGTTTGGTATTGTACCAATTCTTCCTGATACGTTTGTTACTCCAGGTACAGCATTAAAGTCTCCCATTTCGTTATTTAAAAGGAAACCTGCATCTTTAACAACGATGTGAGACCCATATCCAAATTCTAAGGTATAAGTCAGTGATACCATATTTCCATCTTTATCTACCACGGAAAAGTGGGTGGTTTCTTCACTTTCATAGGGTTGGGCAAAAAGTGAGGGATCACTCTCTGATTTATTTCTCATATTAATGGTGCTTCTCAAGTTTGCTGCATGTTCTTTTGATTGAAGTTTCTTAAGAGGCATATCTTCATTAAAATCTGGATCACCAAGGTAGTTGGCACGATCGGCATATGCACGCCTCATGGATTCTGTTAAAAGATGCAGATATTGAGCAGAGTTGTGCCCTATTTCATTTAAGTTAAATCCTTCAAGAATATTCAACATTTCAGACAATATAATTCCACCAGAGCTTGGCGGAGGCATACTCACAATAGTGTAACCTCGATAGTCATTTTTAATTGGCTTACGTTCTACTGCTTGGTATTTTTCCAAATCTTCAAGCGTAATGAGGCCGTTATTAGTCAGCATAAAATCTGCAATCAGTTGTGCGGTTTTGCCTTTATAAAATCCATCTTTTCCTTTGTCTTGTATACGCTCCAAAGTGTCTGCTAGATCATTTTGGATCCAGTTATCACCAGAAAGATAGGCGCTGCCATCAGATTTATAGAATTTTTCCATTGAGCTTGGATACTGATTGAACCAAGCTTTTCTTCTGGGGCTATTAAAGTCATCATAGAGTTTCCATGTTATCGGAATACCTTGCCTTGCCAGTTGAACCGATGGTGACACCAGTTTTGACCAATCCAAAGAACCAAGACGATCATGCGCCAATGCTAAGCCGGCAACTGTTCCAGGAACACCTACTGCTTTGATGCTGAAATGGTTGATTGGTCCGATGTCATTATTTTTCACATTGCCTTCATCATCTAAGTACATATCACTGGTAGATGAAAGTGGTGCTTTTTCGCGGAAATCAAATGCTGTTGATTCACCATTAGCGCCATGATAGATAAGGAAACCTCCACCTCCAATATTTCCTGCAGTCGGATGGGTAACAGCCATTGCAAAGGCTGTGGCGATCGCAGCATCGATAGCATTGCCACCGTCCTTTAATATTTCTACGCCTACCTTAGATGCTGTGAGAGAAGATGAAGCAACTGCACCATTTTCTCCTCGAACGGCGATTCTGCCATTCGCATTCGATAATGTTGAGAAGAAGAGCAGTAAGATACTGAACAATAATATGAATTGGCGTAATTTCTTATTTTGCAACTGATTATCCTTTTTTGAGTTATGATTGAGATTAATGTTTTATATTAACCTATGTGTTAATTGATTTTCCATTTTATAGGAAAAAGAAATGGTACTTTATACGTTTTGATTTGTTAGAATAATTGTAGAGCAATTGAAGTAGGAATTAACTTAATTATATTGATATTTATAACGGGAAGGAATGAGTATGAGGATATTGTATACAATTATATTCGCTTTATTTAGCGTCAATGCACTCGCATGCAAGGGCACTCTTTTGGACCATGATTTTCGAAAGCTGGCTTCTACCGAAGAGGTAAATTTATGTGAAGCGTATTCAGGAAAAGTTTTATTGGTCGTAAATACAGCATCCAAATGTGGTTTTACTTATCAATATGAAGGCCTGGAAAAATTGCATGAGGAATACAATGAAGATGGATTGATGGTATTGGGATTTCCTTCTAATGATTTCCGTGGACAAGAGCCCGGCACAGAGGAAGAAATTCAGGACTTTTGTCGATTAACTTATGGGGTAAAATTTCCCATGTTCGAGAAGATAACCGTGAAAAAAGGTAACGCTCACGCGTTTTATAATGATTTGGCTGATTCTGCTGGAACCTATCCAAAATGGAATTTTCATAAGTATTTAATTGGAAGAGATGGGCAACTTATTACCGATTTTAGTACCCGAACAAAGCCATATGCTGACGAAGTAATTAGCGCCCTAGAGGAAGCTTTGTCTGAAAAAACCTGATACTCATTCATTTTGAGTGACCCAAGTTACATCTCTCTTTTACCAGTGATTGCTACGCTGTGCATTTCGCTGAGCATGAGAAATGTACTTTTAGGGCTTTTTTCTGGTGTAATTCTAGGCGTATTTTTAGTGCAATCAACTTCTTTGCTCTTATTTTTTCCTATTGTCATAAGTGATTATTTAGTTCCAGAAATAGCGGACAGTTATAATGCGAGCATTCTAATTCTACTTGCTTTTATAGGTGGTTTTGTAAGATTGGTTAAGTATTCTGGTGGTGGGATGGCATTCGCTAAGATTACGATCAAATATATAATTAATAAATCCTCTGCACAAATAAGCGCTTGGTTCGGCGGTATTCTTATTTTCTTTTCAGATCTTGGTACACCACTGATTGTTGGCCCTGTTTTTCAATCATTATTTGATCGCTATAGAATCTCAAGGCAGAAATTAGCATTTATTATTGATTCAACTTCATCCCCAGTTGCTATCTTGATACCTTTTATTGGATGGGGTGTGTTTACAATGAGCATTATCAAGGACAGTTTCGAGGCCAATGGCATTAAATTGAGTGAATGGGGTGCATTTGTTTCTGCTATTCCTTTCCAGTTTTATGCTTGGTTAGCAATAATAATTGTGCCAGTACTCTCATTGTTGGACTTTGATTTCGGAAAAATGAAAGAAGCTGAAATTTTAGCTCAAAGAAAGTCGCAGGAAACATCTTCGGCAGTTTCTAATGATGCGTTAGCTATTTTTGTTTGGTTACCCTTGTTAGTTTTGGGTTCAATTTTATTTTTATCCTTAAATCATTATGGGTTTCCATTAAAGCAAGTTGCCGGTTCTGATTTTAGAGCAGCCCTTTCTTCTGCCTATCTTCTGGCATCAGTAACGCTAGTTATTTTAATTCTGTATAACACCGCAAGAAAATTAAGTAACTTATTTTCTGAGTACGTATTGGGGATGTCTGGAATGTTACCAATCGCTGCTACACTTATTCTGGCTTGGGCGCTAGGAACAGTGAGTGAGCAACTTGGAACGGGTCAATATGTTGGAGATCTTGCAAAAGAAGGCTTAAACCCTGCTCTATTGCCTTTGTTGGTTTTTGTTGTTGCCGCGGTACTTTCTTTTTCTATAGGTTCTTCTTGGGGAACCATCATTATCATGATGCCATTAGCAATACCTTCTGCAATGACTACCGGTAATGAATTCTCAATTATAATTGGCGCGGTATTGTCTGG
>JAYZHY010000146.1:0-3507 GCA_036166115.1 Pseudomonadota bacterium
AGAGTTGAGGATTTAAATACAACAATTAAAACAAGAGTTCAAAGTCATGGTCAGCAAATACTTCGTTTTGATAAAGACTCTTTTATAAAAAAAGAAAACCTCCCAGATCAGAATTTTGAAAGCATTCTCTCAGAAACGGATGCGATAATTATTTCGGATTATGCGAAAGGTGTAACTTCTGACATTGATTCAGTAATTAAAATTTGCCGCGATAAAGGTACCTTCATATTAGTTGATCCAAAAGGCTTGGATTATGAGAAATATAGAGGGGCAGATATTTTAACTCCAAATCAAATCGAGTTCGAAGCAATCGCTGGTAGATGCGAGTCTGATGAGATATTAGTAGAGAAAGCTCTTGGCATGATTGAGGATCTAGCTCTTAGAGCGATATTGATTACTCGAAGCCATCAAGGCATGTTATTGGTTACAAGCGAAGGTAAGTCAAGCTTTTTGGATACGAATGCTCGTGATGTATTTGATGTTACGGGTGCGGGAGATACTGTGATTGCCGTCTTTGCTGCTGCATCTGCAACTGGTGCCAAGCTTCTTGATGCAGCGAAATTGGCTAATTATGCTGCAGGTATTGTGGTTGGAAAAATTGGCGTTGCTTCAATTGATATCAAGCAACTGAGTAATGAAATGTTGCAAGATCGATGATATATTCTTTTGATGAGTTAAGTGAAGTCATTAAAGTTAGTAAACTTAATTCAGAGAAAATTGTTATGACTAATGGCTGTTTTGATATTTTGCATGCGGGTCATATAGCCTATCTAGAAGAAGCTAAATCACTTGGAGATAGACTTTTAGTTGCAGTTAATGATGATGATTCTGTGAGCAGATTAAAAGGTCCAAAACGTCCAATCAACTCTTTGAATAATCGTGCAAAGGTTTTGAATGGATTGGTTTCTGTTGATTGGGTTATTTCTTTTTCAGAAGATACACCTGTTTGTTTGATTAAGGGTATTAAACCAGATGTATTGGTGAAAGGTGGTGACTATCAATTATCTGAAATTATTGGTGGGCAGGAGGTATTAGCTAATGGTGGAAAGGTTAAGGCGTTAAGCTTTAAAGAAGGTTATTCCACTAGTGCAATTATAGAGAAACTAAAGAAATAACTTCTAATTTTATTAGATTACCTTCTTTCGAGAAAAAATTTTATGTTTAAGAATTTGGCACGTTTTATTTATGCGGTTTTAACTTATTCTTTATTACCCTTTTATGTTTTTTTCTGGATTGCAAAAGGCGTAATAAATAATTCCTATTGGGATCGTATTAATCAAAGATTTGGATTTGGGTACCCGAACTTAGATGAAGGTACTATATGGATACATGCAGTTTCTGTTGGCGAGGTACAGGCTTCTGTGCCTTTAGTAGAGGTTTTAAAAGTTCGTCATCCAGATAAAGAAATACTTATTACTACGGTGACACCAACCGGCGCCCAACAAATCAGAAAGACATTCAAAAACAGTGTCTATCATTGTTATATACCTTTCGAAACATCATTTTCTATCAAGGCTTTTTTTGATGCTGTAAAACCTTCAATTGCATTAATCTTGGAGACTGAGATTTGGCCTAATCTATACAATGAATGCGGTGTAAGAAAAATCCCATTGATTCTTGTTAGTGCGCGCATCTCAGTTAAGTCACTGAAAAATTATAAGCGTTTATTGCCACTATTTCGTGAAACCTTATCACATGGTATTTTGATTGCTGCACAAAGTAGTGTTGACGCTAAGCGTTTCATTTCTTTGGGCGCTGATAAAGATAAGACATGGGTAATGGGAAATATAAAATTTGATTTTAACTTGCCTGTAGATATGGATGTCAAAGGCATTAATCTCAGATCTAAAGAGTTTGGCGACAGGCCTGTGTGGATAGCAGCCAGCACTCATGAGGGGGAAGAAGTTGAGATTTTGAAGGCTCATAGAGAGATCTTAAAGACAATAAGAAATATGTTACTTATTATAGTGCCTAGACATCCTGAAAGATTTGCTAAGGTAGAGCAACTACTAAAAACAGAGAAGTGGAACTACACAACAAGGTCAAGCACTCAATCTGTAGCAGATACTTGCGAGGTCTATCTTTTAGATTCTATGGGTGAGTTATTGCTTTTTTATTCAGCCAGTGATGTTGCATTTGTTGGAGGAAGTTTAGTACCTGTAGGCGGACATAACCTTCTTGAACCAGCTTCTTTGGCTCTGCCCATCTTAACTGGAGCATATATGTTTAATCAGCAAGAAATGACAGATTTGCTTCTTGAGGCAGGCGCCGTAAAAATTGTTAAAGATAAGACAGGAATAATTGATAATGTGCTGTCTTTTCATCATGACAAGATGGCATCAAAAAGTTTAGGCGCTAAAGCAAGAATGATAGTTCAAGAAAATAAAGGAGCTCTCGGCAGTCTTATGAGACGCCTTGATGATATTTTAGTGGAACGAATTAATTAGATTTGTTACTTTGTTTCTTTATGATTTCTTCAGGTGTATCTCTTTCTTTAAACCATCCATCAATTTCTTCCAGATCTTGGACACGAAGAGTGCCAGCAGCTTTTTTCAGAAGGAAAACATTGGCAATGTAATCATAGCGACTTTTTGAGTAGTTTTGGATTGCATTTTCAAGTGAAAATTGTGAGTTTAAGACATCCACTATGGTTCTTGTTCCTACTTCAAATCCCGCTTCCGTTGCTTGAAGTGCAGTTTGACTTGATTTTACTGCTTGTTTAAATGCTTTGACACGGCTTATTTCGGATGTAACACCAAGATATGCATCTCTTGTCTCTCTTTCTGTCTCTCTAGCTATTCGTTGTAGTTTTTCCCTACTTGCTCTATGAAGGTAAACTGCTTGCTGGACCTTGGATGAAGTTTTTCCTCCAGAATATATAGGCATAGATAATTGAATATAGATCGAATCACTTTGATTGTTAGTATTAAGATCTGGAAAGCCTATGGAGTTCCTAATCTGCTCTTGGATGTCGCTTTCTTGACCGCTTACATTAGCAACAACATTTAATGATGGGTAATGTCCAGTTCTTTGGAACGCAATTTCATGTCTTGCAATTTCTTCATCAAAGCGACTAGAAATTAAAGCCAGATTTTGTTGCATTGCCAGCGCTATCCATTCGTTTTCAATTTCTGGGTCTGGAGGATTTAAAGGTAAGTCTTCATCAGGTGCAGAAAGTTTCGGTAAATAGGCTCCAGTAATTTCTCTGAGCAGCTCTCTCGATGTTGCAAGTGAGCGTTTTGCATTTATCTCATTTGCAACACTTTGATCATAAGCGGCCTGCGATTCTTGAACATCAGTGATTGCAATAAGCCCGACATCATATCGTTGTTTGGCTTGCTCAAGTTGGCGAGCAATGGCCAATTTGTTACTGTTTATAGATACCAAACTGTCTTCAGCAGCCAGAACATCAAGATATCTTTTCACGACCCTTACAATTAGATCTTGTTGCTGAATTTCATAATCTATCTCAGCTTTTGCTGAGCGTTTTCCAGCCTGTTTGAGTCC
>JAYZHY010000147.1:0-4171 GCA_036166115.1 Pseudomonadota bacterium
CCTTGAACTTCAGTTTCTACGGCTCGAAAATAGCCAAGATCAATGGCCATATCGCCAAAAAGTGCACGCATAACATGAGGTGCTTTTGGTCCGCCCATCTGCAGTGGCGAGACATCCGGTTCGAAAATAGTGACATCCATACCTGAATTAACGGCGACGCCACCAATCCATAAAAGTACGTCACCATCTCCTGGCGAAATCCAGAATTTATCATCAGCCAATCTAAGCAAAATTGCATCATTGATAATGCCGCCATCTTCTCCAGTCAAAAGAATGTAGTAGCATCTTCCAATATCGCAATTTGACACATCTCTTGGGGTTAGAAATTGCACCAATCGGTGTGCATCAGGGCCATTGATTTCAATTTGTCGTTCGCAGGCCACATCAATCATTACCACATCATTAATCATGCTCCAGTATTCTTCTACCACGCTGGTATACAAGGTCGGCATAAACATGCGGTTATAGATAGAAAATGCCTTCACACCACAGCGCTTTGTTGATTCGTAATAGGGTGATTTTCGTATTCTGGAGCCAATGGCAATGTTGGGAGAATGTTGCTTGTTTGTCATAGCCGTAATTTTTTAATAATAAAATTTAAAACATACAGAAGAATGCACATAGTTTTATTGTGAGTCAATTCAAAAAGTATAAAAAAATGTTAGTCTATTTGTATATTGAAAATTAATTATAATTTTGGTGTATGAGATAAAACTATTTGTTAGCTAGGAGAAAAGCTTCATGAAAGACATTCGTAATTTATTATTCATCGTAATTTTATTTTTTGTAATTTCTGGCTGCATGGATCAAAAGCCTATTGAGGGCACAGCCATTACCAATACAACACTAATAGATGCTAAAAATGGAGTGCGTGAACACCAAACCGTCATTTTTCAAAAAGACGAAATCTTATCTGTCTTTTCCACCAATGAAGACACACTCAATGTGGCAAAAATTATCGATGGAACAGATAAATTTTTAATTCCAGGCTTATGGGATATGCACGTGCATTTAACTTATGACGATGCCTTTACAGAAGATATGCCAGCATTATTTCTGGCTCACGGCATAACCAGCATTCGAGATACTGGCGGTTTAATAGAAAAGCTCAACCCCGTGATTGATGAGATGCGAGCTGAAAATGCAATAGCGCCTCGTGTGTATTTCAGTGGTCCATTATTAGATGGAGAATTTGTTGTTTATGATGGTGGGCTGGTGCCTGAGATTGGCACACAAAACGCAACCACAGCAATGGCAAATCAAAAAGTGTCAGCACTAGAGGCAGCCGGCGTAGACTTTATCAAAATATATGAAATGGTTTCACCAGAGGTATTTGAAGCACTTACTGATGCCGCCGCAAAATATGAATTGCCGATAGCGGCCCATGTGCCATTATCAATGACTGCGAGTATTGCTGGACCCGAAGTTGATTCAATGGAGCATTTAAGAAACGTTGAATTGGATTGTGCTGCCAATTCATCTGAGTTGCATGAAGAGCGTTTATCTCGCTTAAATGCCCACAGCGAAGGTGCAGGCCTTACATTGAGGTCAAGCCTGCATAGATTACAAAGGGTGCCAGCAATTAAAAATTATGACGAAGAACGATGTAACCAAACATTGGATAATTTAAAATCAACCATTCAAGTGCCCACGCTACGACTAAACGCTTTTTCCACTCAACCCGTTTACCGAAGAAGTGATTGGACCAGTGTGTTAGAGAAAGTGCCTGACGGAGCAAAAGAGAAATGGATTGCAGCCGCAAAGGATCAAGATTGGGACAGCTCTGATTTCGCCACATGGAGCATTGAGCTGGTTGGTAGAATGAATCAAAGAGGTGTGCCGATTGGCGCAGGAACTGACACGCCAATTGGATACGCGCTTCCAGGATTTAGTTTGCATACTGAACTTGAGTATCTAGTCGAAGCGGGCCTGACCACAATTGAAGCATTGCATGCGGCAACAATAAGACCCACAGAGTTCTTTTCCATAGAAAATGAAATGGGAACTATTGATGTTGGAAAAGTCGCTGACATGGTTTTGTTGGATGCAAATCCAATTGAAAACATAAGCAATACGCGTCAAATTAATTTGGTCGTTTCTAAGGGCGTTGTGATCCTGCCTGAGGAATTATTGTAATTATAACAAGGCTTATGCAGCACTAATTTTTTCTGGGCGGCTCAAACAACAAAGAGAAGAACAGACTGTTCAGAAACAATTTATTTGTCCCGTACCAAGCAGCACGAAAATTTGGATCGTCTGCAAACAAGATAATACTACCCTTTTCATGTCTTTCAGCTATAAGAGCAGCAGTATCGGCTATTTGATCTTGATTTTTCTGTGATGCATATCCTGACAAAACAGGAGAATCACTATAAGCAATCACAGTAGCATATGGATTTTTTGGTCTTGGCAATATTGAAGTAGTGTTCTTATGCAGCGCAATTAGACTGCTTGTATAACCAAAGCCAAGCGGGTGAGTGATATCTAAATCTCCAGAAAATATTGTCCCACCGATGACTTCTAGTGGGTCACGAGACTCTTTTTCTGCATAATTGAATCTAGCTATTTTTATATCTTTCTCTGGCTTTTGTTTTTTATCAAAAGGTTTTTTAGGTGGGCCGTCTTTTTTCATTCGTTGTGGATGAAGAGGCCGCTCGCTATTTATTATGTTTTGATTTATCCAGTCAGCACCTTGCTTGATTCCAATTAGAGTGCCTCCTTGTCGCACCCATTGATCAATTTCTTTAAGGTATTTAGGTTGATGATTGTTGAAGTTTCCACTCGTATAGATGATATGTGTATATTGATTAATTTCAATATTTTCCATTTGATTTCTATCGACCAGAGTTATAGGTATTTGCATCCTTGTATCAAGCAGGTGCCAAATTTCTCCAACGTCATACCAATTCATATCTCTTCCGGCAACCAGTAAAATGTTTGGTTTTTTGACTGACTTAATGAATCGACTGCCAACATCGGGGTTTTGTGTTCCCGTTAGACTTTTTCCAGAGGTAAGAGTATGCACAAAAATACCATCGTCACTTGCAACTTCTGCCATAACATCATGAATTTCATCTGCGGATAATTTTTGCCTGTCAAATGAAATGAGGATGCTGCCCCGATCAAATTTGTAGTCTCCTTTTTTTGTGGAAGCAAAAAATGGTTTTGTAGCGACTCTCGCCATTAAGTCTGCATCTAAAATTCGATATAAAGCTTTGGGCGCATAGTAATCTGACCACTCAATGGCATAGGCATACTCAGGCTCATCAGGTAATTCCACTTTGGGTGCAGAATTTTGTAGAATCTCACCTAGCGCTCTGTCTTTTAGATTCTCACTTTCTATCGCAGAGTATTCCATGCCATACGCCAAGGGAACAGTCCAAGTAGAAACATCATAAAATTTGTTATCTTCAAATTCGAGCGTAATGTCGAATAATCCCCTAATGAGAGTATGTTGGGCTTGGTCTAAGGGCACAACAATGGACTGATCTTTGCTATAAGATATTCCATTTAAAGTGATATCTTGGTCAAGATGATGGACATTGATGCGATGAAAGTTCAGTAGATCTATAAAATGAAAAAGTCTTGCTTTGTCTTTTCCTGCACTTAACACATAGGCTTTAATTGGATGTTGCTTAGATTTGGATTGTGAGTTTTGATAAAAATCTTTTTGATATTTGAGTAATTCAATGCGGTTGTTCACTGCACCTTGGGCATTCGCTATGCTGGTCCTAAAATGTTTAATGATATTTTCACGGTAAGTCCTGATGCCATTACTGGTTTCTACCATAACTCCTCTGGCAGAACTTGCTTCATGGAGGATTCCTACGCCACCATTCACCAAAGGAAAAGAAGAGCCTTTGCCCAAGAAGAAATGATCATACATGTCGCCATGAAAATACAAACGTTTTTGAGAGTCTAAAAAAGACTCTGAGGGGGCGACTACTTTTTTGACCAATTCCATACCTTGATCAGGAATTAATGGATGATTTCTTGTTGGCACACCTGGCGAAAAATAATAAGTTTGTGCACTTCCCATTTCATGATAATCAACCGAGACATTAGGTCTCCATTCGTGCCATTTTTTTACCCATGCTCTTGGCTCTGGTTGCGTTACCGATATCCATTGACGATTTAAATCAAAACCATAATGATTCGTTCTGGCAAGCCT
>JAYZHY010000148.1:0-3695 GCA_036166115.1 Pseudomonadota bacterium
CAAGTAGCGGTGTTGGAAAAATTGGTAAAGCTTTTTGGGGGGCCTACAGCGCATCAAAATTCGGCACGGAAGCTTTGAGTCAGATACTAGCAAATGAAACAAAGCACACTTCGTTGCGAGTAAATTGTGTTAACCCTGGAGCGGTTAGAACAAAAATGCGCTTGGCTGCTTATCCAGCTGAAAACAAAGACGGCTTAAAACTACCAAATGAAATTCTTTTGCCATATATTTTTCTATTAAGTGACACAAGCATAGGTATTACAGGAGAAAGCCTTGAAGCTCAATGAGCTTAATATACGTCTAAACAGCCTCATAAAGGATTTTTATTTCCTTATCATTTAGCAACTTGTAATTACCACGTTTCAATGATTTTGGGAGTTCTATAGGTCCGTATTCAATACGTATTAGCTTATTTACCTTGTGACCCACAGCCTCCCACAAACGCCTCACTTCATGTTTACGGCCTTCTTTAAGAGAGACTTTATACCAAGTATTATTTTTTGTCCGCGAAGTAACTTCTATACTCTGAAATAGCGCAAAACCATCTTCTAATCGAATTCCTTGTTTAAGTTTTTTTATTTTATTTGCTGTTGGTTCGCCGAATATCCTAACCAGATAGGTTCGAATTATTTGCCTCGATGGGTGCATGAGATTATTTGCCAGTTCTCCATCTGTTGTAAAAATTATCAATCCTGTTGTCGCCATATCTAATCGACCTACCGCAACCCACCTTTTAAATTTAATTATGGGTAACGAATCAAATACAGATTTTCTATTCTCAGGATCAGACCGAGAGCATATCTCATCCTTATCTTTGTTATATATTAGATATTGATGTTTGATTTCTTTTTGATCTAATTTTAGCTCCTTACCATCAATTAAAAAAACCTCCTTGCCAGAAACCAAATGCCCAATTTCAGCCATCTTTCCGTTAACTTTTATTCGCCTTTCACGAATCAAGATTTCGATTTTTCTTCTGGAGCCAAAACCTTTTGATGATAAAAATTTTTGCAGTCTCATGACATAATGATTCTGAATTACTTGTCTTGTTCTTGAGATTCTTGTAGTTCGCTTTCTTTAGAATTTAATTCTTCGTGCTCATCCAAATCAATTAAGTCATCAAAATCAGAATCAGATATCTTCTTTGCAATTTCCATTTCTTGTTGATTTTCTGCAACATTTTCGTCTTCATGAGAATCTATACTTTCAGTCAATAATGGGTTCATTTCCGGTTTACTTTCCTCTTGATTTTTTTCCACATCAGGGATATCCAATTTTATCTTAATTGCCTCCCAATCAGAGAGATCTGCTAACGGTGGAAGTTCAGCTAGATTCTTCAAACTAAAATAATCCAGAAATGTTTTTGTAGTGCCGAACATTTCGGGTCGGCCGGGAACATCTCGTTGACCTGTTACATATATCCAATCCCTTTCAATCAATGATTTAATTATATTAGTGCTAACAGAAACACCTCGAACCAATTCAATTTCACCACGCGTAATTGGTTGCTTGTAAGCAATTAATGCAAGTGTTTCAAATAATGCCCTTGAATACCTTGGTGATCTCCACTCCCAAAGCTTATCTAACTTTTTTGAAGTCTCTGGGGTAACTTGAATTCTAAACCCTGATGCAACTTCAATTAATTCAATATTTCGTGGCTTATATTCATCTTGTAATTTACCAATACATTCACGAATAAATGACTTTTTTGGTTTTTCCTTCCCCCCGAATAAGTCCATTATTTTTTCTATTTTTAATGGCTTGTCTGACGCAAGTAATGCCGATTCAATGAAATGTATAACTTCATTCCGATTCATCATTAACCCCCTTTCTTAAAATTGGACAATTTAACCATCTGTTTGCGCCTCACCGGAATGGATTGATGAGGATACCCTTATATGCATTGGGGCAAATTCTTCATTTTGGACTACATCAATCATTGCATCTTTCAGTAACTCCAAAATAGCTAAAAATGTGATGGCTATTCCAAGTCGACCTTCTTTCTTATCAAATAACTCATTAAAGTCAATAAACTTAGTAGATTGTATTTTACTAATTATGTCAGACATTCTTTGACGTACAGATAAAGTTTCTCTTTCAAAATGTAATTCAGAATTCATTTCAACTCTTTGTAAGACATCATGAAAAGCTATTAATAACTCCTTGAGAGTTACATCCGGTAACTTTATAACCACTTCTTTATTAGGCGCTTCTGCATTGGCTATCACAATGTCTCTTTCAAGCCTAGGAAGTTCGTCCAAATCTTCTGCGGCTTTTTTAAATTGCTCATACTCATGAAGTCGTTTAACCAATTCTGCACGGGGGTCATCTTCTTCTTCCAATAATTCTGGTCTAGGGAGTAACATTTTTGATTTAATTTCTGCCAGCATTGCGGCCATCAATAAATATTCTCCTGCCAGTTCCAGCCTAATCTCTTCCATAAGATTAATATAATCAATATATTGTTTTGTAATATCAGTAATCGGTATATCAAGAATATCTAGATTCTGACGTCTAATTAGATATATTAATAAATCGAGCGGTCCTTCAAAGGCCTCTAGAAAAACTTTTAACGCAAATGGCGGTATATATAGATCTTGTGGTAATTCTGTTACTGGCTCACCTTCAACAATTGCAAACGGCATCTCGTATTGCTTGGTCATTTCATTGTCCGTTTGTATATCCATAACCAACTGCCATCCTTTGTTAACCATAATTAAATTTGATACAGAATTTACTATTGCTTGAAATATAAAAATTGCTCAAAATTACCATTCACCCGATAATACATTAAGAAATGACTCTAAAATACATATGATAACAATTTTCAATATTATAAAATTAACAATTATAGAAAATAAGTTAAAATAATACATAATATGCATTTATTAATTGAATATGTCCCAATAATTATTTTTCTTGTTGCTTATTTTCATAGCGGTATATTTTTTGCAACAAAAGCTCTCATGGTTGCAATGCCACTTGGGTTTTCAATACAGTGGCTCATTACAAAGAAAATCAATAAAATATACCTAGGCTCTACTATATTAATCTTAATTTTGGGCGGTGCAACACTATTCTTTCGAAATCCAACTTTCTTGTATTGGAAGCCAACTGCTCTGAATTGGTTGATTGCGTTAATCTTCTATGGCAGTCATTGGGTTGGCAAAAAAACTATTATCGAAAGAATGTTAGCTCAAGCGATATCATTAACTGATAGTCAATGGAAAAAATTGAGCTTTTCCTGGATTGGCTTCTTTTTATTTAGTGGTGCAGTAAACATATATGTGGCTTACAACTTTTCAGAAGAATTTTGGGTTAAATTTAAATTATTTGGATTATTTGGTATTACGCTTATTTTTGTCATCATTCAGAGTATCTGGATCAACAAACTGACAGTCGAAAATAAACACTGATTAAGAAGGAGTTATGCATGTGGTATTCAATTATATGTAAAGACAAAGAAGATAGTCTCAAATTAAGATTAAAAACAAGAGAATCTCACCTAAAAAGAATCAACTCTTTAAGTGAAAGTGGGCGTATTTTGATAGCTGGACCTAATCCAGCTATAGATAGTGAAGAACCAGGGCAAGCTGGATTTACTGGTAGCATTATAATAGCTGAATTTAATTCCATTGAAGCAGCTCAGAAATGGGCAGAAGAAGATCCATATATGATGGCAGGTGTTTTTGATA
>JAYZHY010000149.1:0-8307 GCA_036166115.1 Pseudomonadota bacterium
AGATTGCCAGAGTCATTTGAAGGTTCTTGATGGCATAATGATCGGTCGACACGCTTATCATCAACCATGGTTTTTATCTGAAATTAGAGGTTTATGTAATAGCAATAATCAACAGACGATAGTTTCCCGTGAAGAGCTAATTCTGAGTATGTTCCCTTATATTGAATCTCAATTAAGGTTGGGTATAAAGTTGAAAACAATTACGCGGCATATGCTGGGATTATTCGCTTATCAACCAGGAGCGAGAGCATGGCGACGACATTTAAGTATGCACGCACATCAAAAAGATGCGGGTATAGAAGTTTTGCAAGAGGCCGTCAGAAAAATACCTAAGGCCGCATAAGTTTATTTATAGCTTATTTTTTATGATATTTGAGTCCGTCAATATGAATGAATCTATTAATCGAGTTACCTATAAAAATAAGCTTTCAGAGCAGGCTGATATATATGATTTATATGAGAGATCAGTTCAAAACGTCAAGCATTAAATCGACTTTATCCGTCTAACTTACGAGAAAGTAAGAGGTAAAACTGCCTATCTATGTCGAGAAGATTTCTGTGGAACTGCGAATTCTTCATGCGAATGGATCAAACAAGGCGAAGCTTTTCAAGCAATTGGTGTCGATTATGATAAGAGTGTTTTAAAATGGTCCGAAGAAAATCGTTTAAATAAGTTATCTAAGAGCCAACGCCAAAGACTCACTATATTGGAAGACGACGTCATGCAAGTAAAAGCTCCAGTAAGTGATATCTTGACGGCCTTTAATTTTAGCTACTTTGTATTTACCACAAGAACAAATCTCAAAGATTATTTTAAAAAATCACTAGAAGCACTAAAAACTGATGGCATTTTTTTTCTGGATATTTTCGGTGGACCTGAAGCGCATCAGGAATTAGATGAAAGAACCGAACATGATGAATTTACATATATATGGAGTCAATCAGAATTTCATCCATTAACAAATTTTATTCGTTGTAAAATAAGTTTTGAATTCCCAGATAAATCCAGTATCAAAAATGCCTTTACTTATGATTGGCGATTATGGACTGCCCCAGAAATAAAAGAATTATTGATTGAGGTTGGTTTTGGGAAAGTCTCTTTTTTTTGGGAAGGCGAAGATGAGGAGGGTGCAGGGAATGGTGAATTCTCTCCTAATAACCAAGGGGAAGCTGATTTGGCATGGATAGCCTACATTGTAGCTGAGAAATAAAGATTAATTATTTGGATTTGATAACGATGTTCTTAATTTATTGTATTCATCAGTGAGTTTAATAGGTATACGCTCACCAAATTTTTCCAAGTATTCACCAATGGATTCAATTTCTTTAAGCCACTCCTTATTTTCAACGCGAAGTAATTTCTGCATATTTTCAGATGAAATATCTAATTGATTTGTGTCTATATCCTTTGAGTACGGCAAGTAACCAATAGCGGTTTTTTTTGCAGATATTTTGTTTTCGCATCGACCTATAATCCAACGAAGAACTCTTAGATTTTCACCGAAACCAGGCCAAAGAAAATCACCTGTGTCGGTTTGACGGAACCAGTTTACATGGAATATTTTAGGAAGATTGTCTGATTTTTTCCCAAAAGATAACCAATGATCCCAATAATCAGCAAAGTTATAACCACAGAACGGCTTCATCGCCATAGGATCTCTTCTGATGATACCTATTTCACCAGTTGCTGCTGCAGTAGTTTCTGAAGCGACTCCTGCTCCAATAAATACACCATGTTCCCAGTTATTTGCTTGATAAACCAAAGGTGCCAGTTTTTTTCGTCTCCCACCAAAAACAATTGCTGAAATAGGCACCCCCTCTGATGCCTCGGCAAGCTCTGAGTAAGATGGATTATTCTTCGCAGAAACAGTAAATCTAGAGTTTGGGTGTGCAGCCGGGCTAATCTCTTTGTTATACTCTCTTCCTCGCCAATCTGTAACAGGATTACCTGTATTTTTATCTTCCCACCAGGGTTCGTTATTGGCCGTTAAACCTACATTCGTGTATATCGTATCTTTCGTAATCATATCGAATGCATTCTTATTGGTTTTTTCATTTGTGCCAGGTACCACACCAAAATAACCTGCTTCTGGGTTGATTGCCCGCATTTGACCGTTGCTATCAAGATGTAACCAAGCAATATCATCCCCCAAAGTCCATATTTTCCATCCTGGTTGGGATTTTGGTGGAATTAGCATTGCCAAATTTGTTTTTCCGCAGGCAGACGGAAAGGCACAAGCTACGTAATGAGTTTTACCTTGTGGGTTCTCTATACCGACAATTAGCATATGTTCAGCAAGCCAACCCTCCTTTTTTGCCTGCCAACTTGCAATTCTTAAGGCGTGACATTTTTTTCCTAGTAAAGCATTTCCACCGTAGCCAGATCCAAAACTTTTAATTGATAGCTCATCCGGAAAATGCATAATAAATCGCTCGTTAGGATCAAGATTACCGGTTGAATGTAATCCTTTTACAAAATTACCTTCCTTTTCAATCCGCGCTAAAGCATCTTTTCCTATGCGAGTCATTAATCTCATGTTTATAACGACATATGGACTATCAGTTATTTCGATTCCACATCTTGAGAAAGGAGAATCAATTGGGCCCAAGCAATAAGGGATAATGTACATAGTTCTTCCTTGCATAGCACCATCAAAGAGTTTATCAATTTTTTTGTGAGCTTCTTTAGGGCTCATCCAGTTATTATTTGGACCTGCGTCGTCTTTATTTTTAGTACAGATAAATGTTAGATGTTCAACTCTAGCAACATCTGATGGGTTTGATCTATGAAGATAACAATTAGGATAGTTTTCTTGGTTTAGTTTGAGTAAATCATTAGAGTCTTGCATGTTTTTTATTAGGCCATCATATTCTTCATCTGATCCATTGCACCAATATATTTCATGTGGCTGTGTTTCTTTTGCCACTCTGTTAATCCAACTCTGAAGTTCTGATAGACTTGATGTCATGCGATAATTCGAATTCTTTGATTGATTGTTTAATGTAAAGAAAAAACGATTCAATTGTAACGTAATATCTATTGAGATTGAATCATCAAAACATAATATATTAGATTCAAAACTTATGTATCACTTAAAACTAAATATCTTTCATTGTGTTTAACTTTACTGACTTTTTCGGCGTATCCAGTCCGCTTAAATCATTCCTTGCTGGTTTTAGACCAAGGCAAGGTCAGGCTAACATGTCAGAAGATGTTATGTATGCAATAGAAAATAAACAACGTTTAATTATTGAGGCAGGGACGGGAATTGGCAAAACTTTTGCTTACCTTGTTCCTGCTTTGGTAAGTGGAAAGAAGATTATAATCTCAACAGGAACCAAATCTTTGCAAGATCAACTTTTTCATCGAGATTTTCCGTTAATCACCAAGGTTATAGGAAGACCAGTTACGGCTTCACTATTGAAAGGAAGATCAAACTATCTTTGTTTGTATAGACTGGATAATGCATCGAGTAATAAAAAAGCTATCTCTCATGACTTGCATTTGGTAAACAAATGGCGCCATCAAACAGCCACTGGTGATTGCTCAGAATTAATTGGAGTGTCGGAGGATTCAGCTGTATGGCCAATGGTAACCTCCACAATTGAAAATTGTTTAGGTAATAAATGCCCAGATTATAAAGATTGTTATGTTGTTAAAGCCAGAAAGATAGCACAAGAATCTGGATTGGTTGTGATCAATCACCATTTATTATTCGCCGATTTAGTTATTAAGGAAGAAGGCTTTGCTAACTTTTTGCCAGAGGCTGAGGTGATCATCTTAGATGAGGTACATCAAATACCTGACATAGCAACTCAATTTTTTGGTTTGAGTATTGGAACAATTGAGATTGAGAGGTTGGTAAAAGATGCTTTGTTGATTACAATCCCTTTGAATCAACCGGCTGTTATAAAAAAAATTGATAATTTAAAAAATGCTATAAGGCAATTTAGACTAGATGCTCCAAAGAAAGAAGGACGTTACGAGTTCTTCCAAATCGAGGATAAAGTTAATCAATCATTACAAGAAATTCTTCTGGCACTAGAAGAACTTAAACAAATACTTCATCCTATAATTGATACAAAGGATTCAATAGAAAAAATATTTGAGATTACTGATATCTATCATTCTCGTTTATTAAATATTATTAATCCAGATTTAGATGATGGGTTACGATGGATTGATATTAAATCTCGTGGTATTAGATTGAATATGACACCTTTAGATGTGGGATTTAGGCTGCGTATTTTATTTTCTCATATTGATCAAACTTGGATTTTTACATCAGCAACAATCGCCATAGGTTCGGATTTTAGTCACTTTAGGAATCGAATGGGTCTTAATGACGCGGTAGAAATTTCTTATCCTAGCCCATATAAATTAGACGATAACGCTTTGATTTATTTACCAAAAAATCTAATCGAGGTATCAAATAAAGGATTTACTGAGAGTATGTTAGAAGCCACAGTTAAATTATTAGGTTTAATTGGTGGTGGGGTTTTTTTTCTTTTTACGAGTAATCACTCACTCCGTGAAGCAGAAAAATGGTTTGATTCAAGAAATAACATTCTTAAAGAAAGGCCTCTCTTGGTACAAGGAAGATCACCTCGTGATGATATGTTAAAGAAATTCAGAGAGTATGGAAATGCTGTTCTTCTTGGTACGAAGAGTTTTTGGGAAGGAGTAGACGTTCGAGGTAACGCTCTAAATATGGTGGTTATAGATAAACTTCCATTTAAATCCCCAGCTGATCCGTTAATGATGGCTAGATTAGAGTTTATTAAAAAGAACGGTGGAAATGGTTTCATTGAACATCAATTACCTTCTGCTGTCTTAGCTTTAAAGCAAGGTGTTGGTCGATTATTAAGAGATCAAAGTGATTATGGTGTAATAGTTATATGCGATAATCGAATAAAGAATAAGAATTATGGTGATACATTCATAAAAAGTCTGTCACCAATGAAATTTACTGAATCCAAAGAAGAAGTTGCTGGTTTTTTAGAAAAACACAAAACAATACACATGAATTCTAATAAGAAGGAGCATTAAATATGAATCTCTTAGCATTAGATACTTCTTCAGAAGCTTGCTCTGTGTCAATATCGATAAACGGCAAAAAGGTCAGTTCTCACTCTATTGAGCCTAAAAACCATACTCGATCACTTATTCCTATGATTGAGGATATTCTCGTTAGAGCTAACACAAGATTAACTGATTTAGATGCGATAGTACTAGGCGTAGGCCCTGGTTCCTTTATTGGTATGAGAATAGGAGCATCTGTTGCTCAAGGTTTAGCTTTTGCAAGTAATTTAAGAATTATTCCAGTTTCATCTATGGAAGCTATTGCTTTAGAGGCGCTAGAGGCTAAAGATTTAGATCATATTATTGTTGTGCAGGATGCTAAAATGAATGAAATATATGTTGGTGAATACAAACTTAATAAAACGGACATGATTGAATTAATTTCACCAATCAGATTGCATTCAATTGACCGAGAAATAATTCTAGATAAGAAGAAAAGAATAGGGGTGACTGGTTTTGGTATTTCTCAATACCCACAGGTTTTTCAAAACAATGATTCTTTGGTAACTTTTCAAGATGAATTCAATTATCCAAAAGCAAGTTATTTAATAACACTTGGTGAAATTCATTTTTCTTCTGGCAATTCAGTTAAACCTGAAAATTTAATATTAGATTATATAAGATATAAAGTAACTTCAGACTCTAAGCATTAATTTAAATATGTCACTAAAGAATCATCCATCAAATAAGCTTCTTGCTGAATTAATCGCATGCCAGTCAATAACACCAAGAGACTCTGGGTGCCAAGAGTTAATAAAAAAGCATTTACAGCCATTGGGGTTTAAGTGTGAAATGTTAAATTTTGGTGAGGTAAAGAATCTTTGGGCAACAAAGGGTAAGGATGGTCCAACACTATGTTTTGCTGGGCATACGGATGTTGTTCCTCCCGGACCAATACAAGATTGGAAATTTGATCCATTTAAGGCTACTTTCAATGAAGATCTTGTTTATGGTCGCGGTGCGTCAGATATGAAATCAGGTCTAGCGGCAATGGTTACAGGTGTTGAAGATTTTTTAAATATGAAGGAGGATTTTAATGGCAGGATTGCTTTTCTTATAACCAGTGATGAGGAAGGTCCTGCTATAGATGGTACAAAGAAAGTTATCAATGAGTTAAAGAAAAGAAAGGAGAATTTTGATTGGTGTATTGTCGGAGAGCCTTCTAGTAAGAAAGTTCTGGGGGATACGATTAAAGTTGGCAGAAGAGGTTCTTTAACTGGGTTCTTAAAAATTAAAGGTACTCAGGGACATGTTGCTTATCCTCATCTTGCGCTTAATCCATATCGATTGATTGTTCCGATAATATCAGATTTGTTAGATATAGAATGGGATAAAGGAAATGAATTCTTTCCAGCAACAAATCTTGAAATTGTCAATATATCTGGAAGCAACGATGCTGTTAACGTTATTCCCGGAGAGGTTGAGTTAATCTTTAACTTCCGTTTTAATAATATTTGGAATTACAAAAGATTAAAATCAAAGATATACAATGTTCTCGATAAGAATAAAGTGAGCTATGAATTGCTTTGGAGAGAATCAGGTGAACCTTATTTAACAAAAGAGGGTGATTTGATTCGAACCTCACAACAGGTAATTCGAGAACTTGTTGGGATCGATCCAATATTATCAACTGATGGAGGTACTTCTGACGGAAGATTTTTTGCTCCTCTTGGTATTCAAGTGATTGAATTAGGATCTATTAATTCCACAATACATAAAGTCAATGAGTCTGTACCTGTTAATGATACGCCTCAGCTTGCTAAGATCTATTTTGGAATAATGAATAGTCTATTTGCTTGATACACGGGCACGTATATATATACTTAAAGTGGATAATCCTAAACAGCAAATAAGAACCCATGATGGCATTGATAGCATCATAAAGCTCCAATCGATGGAGGCGCATTCTCCGGACCCACTGAAAATTAATAACAATGCGTCGCTTAATGGAAAATTACCAATAATGTAATCAAAGCCTGGTCCACAGCTAGGTACTTTGTCTGCAGGTAGATTCTGCAACCAAATATGCCAGCCAGCTATTCCAGCTCCTGATAAAGAAAAGAAAGTTAAAATAATTGTATAAATATTTAGAGTTAATTTTTTTGGATCTTGTATCGCGGCAGCTAAAAATATGATTCCAGTAATAGACACTGCGATACGTTGAAGGACGCATAAAGGGCATGGTGTCAAAAGGAGTTGGTACTCCGCATACAAGGCATAGGTCATCATTATTAGGCAAAAACAGAATCCTAAAAAATAAAGTGATCGAGTATTTAATGTTTTAAGCATATAGGTATTATAAAACTTTATAGGTTAATAGTGAAAATTTTATGGATTAAGTTTTAGCTGATAGGCATCCGGTTTGTAACCAATAATTATTGATTGTCCATCTTTTATAATAGGCCGTTTTATTAAAGTAGGTTGCTTGATAAAATAATCAATACAAGTTTTTCCGTCTATCAGATTTTTATAATCTTCCGGTAATTCTCTCCAAGTGGTACTTCTTTTGTTCAGAAGTAATTCCCAATCAATTATTCTCAACCATAAGCGTAATATTTTGTGTGTTAAACCATGGTTACGGAAATCATGATATTTAAATTCAATTTTATTTGATATCAACCATTTTTTCGCTTTTTGGCATGAATCGCAATTTTTAATACCATATAAAATGATCATATATTTCTGTAATTTACGAGGTGTGTAATCTTTTTGACAGTTCGAGTCTTAGTTTTTTTATTAGGCTATCGGATAATGCAGTTCGGTCCTTATTCGTGATAAAAAAGACATCTTCTGCTTTTTCACCGATGGTACCAATCTTAGCTGTTTCTATACTGATGTCTAATTCTGTAAATATCAGGCCAATAGTACTTAGTATTCCTGGCCTATCATTAATAATTAATTCTAATATGGAGCGGTTATTGGGTTTGTCTTGTTTGAAAAAGATTTCTGGTTCAGAGAGAAATACTTGTTTTCTCCTAGATTCTCTTCTTGACACCGTGATTTTGTGATTATCATTCCTTACTAATTGGCTAGAGATCTTAGTCCTGATTTTATTTATAGTTTTCTTATCTATATTTTGTTTTTCCCCAGCATTAATGAAGACGTAATTATCAATGCTATAATCATTTTTCATTGGTACGATTCTTGCGTCAACTATATTCATCCCTAATTCATCAAGAATTGCCGTAGTAAAAGCAAAAGTTCTCATAGATTGAGGTGTATAT
>JAYZHY010000150.1:0-2979 GCA_036166115.1 Pseudomonadota bacterium
AACTAAAGTAAATATTCATTATTTTGAATCACAAGATATCGAAGAAAATGGTGTTGAGACACTAAAAGCAATGGATGGTATTGTAGTTCCAGGAGGATTCGGAGATAGAGGTATTGAAGGTAAAATAGAAACGGTAAGGTACGCAAGAGAAAATGGGGTACCTTATCTTGGTATCTGCTTGGGTATGCAAGTCGCTATTATAGAAGCTGCAAGGAATCTAGCTAATTTAATAGGTGCTCAGAGTACGGAATTTAATAAAGATACAAAGCATCCAGTTATAGCTCTTATAACGGAATGGTTAGAAAGTACTGGAGAGTTAGAAGAAAGAGATGAGCAATCTGATTTGGGTGGAACGATGAGATTAGGGGCACAAAAAATTAATTTAACTAAAGGTTCACAGGTTGAATCGATATATCATAAAAAGGTTATCATGGAGCGCCATCGTCATCGTTATGAATTTAATAATAATTATCGTGATAATCTCGAAAAAGCTGGAATTAGATTCTCTGGTTTATCCGTTGACGATCTGGTGGAAATAATTGAAATACCCGATCACCCATGGTTTATCGCGAGCCAATTTCATCCGGAATTTACCTCCAATCCTCGTGACGGCCATCCTTTGTTCAAAAGTTTTATTGAAGCTGCTCTTAATTATAGTAATCAAGGTAAAAAAAATGAAAGTTGATACTTTTGAGGTAAGCAATAATAGCCCTTTTTTTCTGATTGCAGGTAATTGTGTAGTCGAGAGTATGGAGTCAGCAATTGAAACTGCTGGTCGATTGAAAGAAATCACCAAAGAATTAGGTATTCCCTTTGTTTATAAATCTTCCTTTGATAAAGCTAATCGTAGTTCGATTGATGGGTTTCGAGGCCCAGGTCTTGAGGAAGGGTTAAAAATCTTGTCAGAAGTTAAATCACAACTCGGTGTTCCTTTGATAACTGATGTACATGACGATTCACCATTAGATGAAGTGGCTGATGTTGTTGATATTTTACAAACCCCTTCTTTTTTGTGCAGGCAAACTAATTTTATCTTGAATGTCGCAAGACAAGGAAAACCAGTAAATATAAAGAAAGGTCAGTTTTTATCTCCACATGAGATGCAAAATGTTGTGGATAAGGCGCGCTCAACTGGAAATCAGGAAATTATGGTATGTGAAAGAGGATTTACTTTCGGTTATAACAATTTGATTTCTGATATGCGAAGTATACCTATTTTAAGGAATACCGGTTGCCCAGTGATATTTGATGCTACGCATTCGGTTCAATTGCCTGGGAGCAAAGGGAATAAGTCTGGCGGCGCTAGAGAATTTGTGCCTGTTCTAGCAAGGGCGGCAATAGCCATAGGTGTTGCCGGATTATTTATGGAAACTCATAAAAACCCTGATAAAGCATTAAGTGATGGACCTAATTCTTGGCCATTAGGTAAGATGAAAAACCTCCTGAAAATCCTAGTTTCTCTAGATAAGATAGCCAAAGAAGAAATATACATTGAAGATCAGTTATAAAAAATCTAGTAAGTCATCGCTCAAGAAAGGAGCGATATTGTGACAGTGATATCTAGGATTCATGGAAGAGAGATTATAGATTCACGAGGCAATCCAACTGTGGAAGCAGAAATCACATTAAGTGATGGTAGTTTTGGTCGCGCAGCAGTTCCCTCTGGAGCTTCTACAGGCAGTAGAGAGGCGATTGAGTTAAGAGATAATGATTTAAAAAGATATCTTGGACTAGGAGTCATTCAGGCGGTAACTAATATTAATTCAGCAATCAGGGAAAAATTAATTCAATCGGAATTAATACCTCAAAGTGAATTAGATCAAATCTTAATAGAGCTTGATGGGACAGAGAATAAGTCTAACTTAGGCGCTAATGCATTATTAGCAGTCTCAATGGCATACGCCAAAGCTTCAGCAGAATCCCAAAATATCCCGTTATTTAGATATTTTGGAAAGCAAAACACAATGCCTATTCCTATGATGAATATTATCAATGGTGGCGCACATGCTGACAATAATATTGATATACAAGAGTTTATGATTATTCCTGTGGGGGCACCTAACTATAAAGAAGCGCTGAGATATGGAATTGAAGTCTTTCACGCACTTAAAAGTGTGTTAAAGAAAAAGGGAATGAATACTGCAGTAGGGGATGAAGGGGGCTTTGCGCCGGATTTAAAATCAAATCGTGAAGCACTTGATACTATATTAGAGGCCATTATGGTTGTTGGTTTGAAAGAACGACAAGATATTCTATTAGGTCTCGATGTAGCAAGCAGTGAATTTTATGAGGAAGGTTTATATCATTTGAAATCTGAGGGTCGTAATTTTGATGCATCTTCATTCTGTGAATTTTTGGTAGAATTGGTCAATTCTTATCCGATAATTTCAATTGAAGACGGTATGGATGAAACAGATTGGGATGGATGGTTACTATTATCCGAGAAACTCAGGGAACGTGTCCAATTGGTCGGAGATGATCTCTTTGTAACCAATACTAAGATTCTAGAAAAAGGAATAAATAAAAGCATTGCCAATTCAATTTTAATTAAACCTAACCAGATAGGCACTATTACTGAAACAACTCAAGCGATTAACATGGCTGTAGAATCAAATTATTCAGCTATTATATCTCATCGTTCAGGTGAGACTTCTGATCAGATTATTTCTGATATAGCGGTTGGTTCAATGGCTTCTCAAATTAAGACTGGCTCGCTATCAAGATCTGATCGTGTAGCTAAATATAATCAACTTCTTCGTATTGAAGAATATTTAGGCGACGCAGCACAATTTAAACCTCAGGATTCATTTTCTGTTCCAATTGTAGATGAATAAGATTTGGTATAGTTAATGGAAAATCTACGTTGGATTATCTTGATGTTGGTATTTGTAACCGTGGTTCTTCAATTAAGGATTTGGTTTTCAGAGGAAGGTTACCAAAAGAATCGTTCTTTATTGAGTCAAATTGATCAACAACGTG
>JAYZHY010000151.1:0-7494 GCA_036166115.1 Pseudomonadota bacterium
TAAATTTATCTGGAGGCGAAAGAAGAAGAGTTGAAATTGCCAGGGCATTAGCAGCGGACCCGCGATTTATTCTATTAGACGAACCGTTTGCAGGCGTAGATCCTATATCTGTCTTGGATATTCAAAGAATTATTAAGCATTTAAAGGACCAAGAAATTGGCATTCTTATCACTGATCATAATGTAAGAGAGACACTGGGAATATGTGAAAGAGCTTACATTGTAAATGAAGGCAGTCTAATTGCATCTGGCACCCCTGATGAGATTTTAAAGAATGACTATGTGAAAGAAGTCTATCTTGGTCAAGACTTTAGACTTTAAAAAAATAACATGTCAAATCTAGATAAATTAAAGAGTCGTTTAGAAAGCGGCAAAATGTTGTCTTCTAGGAATCTACTAAATAGCCTGCACCCGTCAGAACTCGCAAGACTCATTGAATCATTACCGTTGAATGAGAGAGCTATTATATGGGAAATGATTGACCTAAAAAATGAAGGTGATGTTCTCGTTGAAGTTGCTGATGAGGTTCGTGATGGATTGATAGATGGAATGGATGCAGATGAATTAATCTCAGCCATTGAAGGCATGGCTTTAGATGATCTCGCTGATCTTGTCGCCGATTTACCAGAAACTTTAACAAAAGAAGTCATAAGATCACTTGATCACCAAGATCGTAAACGCTTGGAACAGGTAATGGCATATGATGAAGATAGTGCTGGCGGTCTCATGAATGTTGATATTATTACTATAAGGCCTGACATCACAGTAGAAGTAGTATTAAAGTATTTACGCAATCAAGATTCAATTCCAAATAGCACAGACTCTATCTTTGTTGTAAATAGGAACAATGAGTATAGAGGGGCACTACTATTATCCAAGCTCCTTACAGAAGATCCTGAAAAACCTGTATCTGAAATTATGTCAAAAAAAATCACTCCGATCTCAGCTGAAACATCTTCTGAACGAGTTGTCTGGGAGTTTGAAAATCGAGATCTTTTATCAGCCCCAGTTATTGATAACGATAATAAACTTTTAGGAAGAATTACAATTGATGATGTGGTTGATGTGATAAGAGATGAAGCTGAACACTCGCTCATGATTGCTGCCGGCTTAGATGAGGAAGAAGATATGTTCTCACCTGCTACCAAGAGTGCTAAGAGAAGAGCAATTTGGTTGGGCGTCAATTTAGCTACTGCTTTTCTTGCCGCTTCTGTGGTTGATATATTCCAGACAACCCTCGATAAGATTGTACTGCTCGCTGTATTGATGCCCATAGTTCCTAGTATGGGCGGAGTAGCCGGAACACAATCCCTAACTATAATGACTCGGGCTATTGCTCTAGGACATCTCGATAAAACCAATACCAGAGGAATTCTTAGAAAAGAAGTTCTTGTTGGTATATTAAATGGGATGTTATGGGCTATCGTAGTTGGTGGATTAACCTATCTTTGGTTCAGTGAATTGCTGTTGGGCCTGGTGATAGCCGGTGCCATGACTATCAATCTCATTGTGGCAGCAATTGCAGGATTTTCCATACCATTGGTGTTAAAGAAATTAAGTATCGATCCTGCATTAGCAGGTGGTGTTTTACTTACTACTATTACAGATGTGATTGGCTATATTTCATTTCTTGGTCTTGGTGCAATTTTTTTACTCTAAACAAAATTAACCAATCTTAATCAATCTTCAAGTCAGTTTTAATCCACTCAGGAGCAACCAACCTAGGCACTTCTTCACCATTAATAAAATTTAATAAATGCCCCTTTACTGCCATCGCATCATTATAACCAAGCTCAATCAATCTTTTTGTATATTGCTTTTCAAATAATAAAAAACTAACCAATCGACCAGCGCCACTTTTATTTTTACCTCCAATCCCTCTCAAAATAATTCTTATCGATCTTGGCATTGCCAGGCGACACTCTTGAGCAATATCAGTTAAACTTTGTGAAGGGTTGATAATCATGGTGTCAATGGCGCGAATTTTATGGGTAGAATTTTCTAAATAACCGGTATGGCCAGAATCAATCAATTGATTGATTCTGATTAATCTCTCAAGATCAGAATACAATCCATCCATAAATAATGTATCTAACATATAGCCGGCTATATCTGCAAAAGACGGATAGCCTGCTTGTATATTTTTGCTTATCGATTCAAGTTTTTGGTTGCGTACTCCTATGACTAGAATGCGATCCGCACCTAAATGAATTGCTGTGCTTAGCGGGGTTGCTTGACGCATTGCCCCGTCACCAAAATATTCATTATCAATTTTTACTTGAGGAAATATCATTGGGATTGCAAGACTGGCCATAAGATGCTCGATAGTTAAATTGCGTTGAAGCCCCTTTCGTCTTGTACGAGACCATTCATTAATGGTATCTGTAGACTGAAAAAAAGATGTGGAGCACTCCGATGAATACCCCGCGGCAGTTATTGCAATAGCTCTTAGAAAATCAGCATCAATATTTTTCTGAATATTGGAAAAATTAATATGCTTCTCGAGCAATTCTTGTAATGGCGAATTATCAAGAAGTGATTTTGGAGCACCAAATGGATGACCTCCCATAACAATTGAAATCAGCCAATGTATGCTACTTTTTAGCATAGTTATATTGTCAGTTTTATATACTTGTTTACTCTTAAAATTACCCCAAACATTATCTAGCTTGATTATGCCGTTATTAAATGATTCTGTATTAGCTGCAATTAACGATGCATTTACTGCACCGGCTGATGTGCCGCTGATAATTGGAAATGGATTTAATGAACTTTCAGGCAGTAAGGATGCAATTGCCTTCAAGACACCGACTTGATATGCACCTCTGGCACCACCACCCGGCAATACCAGTCCTTTCTTTATTGCGCTCATTTCATTTCTCATTCATTCCATCTCAACTAACATCCGAATACATTTCAGAGAAATATTCATTTTTCCTCGGATTAGAAGACTTTGTTGCCAAATCGTAGTAAGCCCTTTTAATTATATCTTGATCAACTTCCTTTCCATCTTCATAAACTATCTCAAAGGTAAGTTGGTAGAGAACATCATGCTCTAGACATTGAAACTTGAGAGCAAATGTCTTATCGAGTGCGACCAAATATTCATTAACTTTAGCTGGTACAAACTCAAATTTCCCTGTGTCGCTATTCATAGCTCCAGGAACCAATTTCTCAACTAACTCTTCATGACTTTTCTGCAATTTTTCAACAGAAACACACTCAATTCCAACACAACCTTGGCCGAATTCTTTGGTTTGACCTAAATCAAGCGTCACTGCGGCATCCTCAATATAATCTGCAAAATCCTCTAATTCTCCATCATCGTTAATATCATCGATATCAGGATATTCCTCTTTCCTCATTTCTTTTATTGCTTGAGATATATCTTCTTTATTTATCCAATCAGTCATTCTTTCTCCTATAATTATTACTTTTTACTAAAGCTTGCAATTAAAATTGCATCGCTTTCTTCATTTCTTCTCTAATAACTTTCATTGATTCTTCCATGCCATTATCGCGGGGTTTTGTAACACCTTGCTTATTGCATCTAGGTTGTAATTCATCAATTATAGCGCCCTCAACCCTACCTATTATGTTTCGTATCGCGGTGAAATCAGAAGTGTCGAAATCACTTGCAATATATTGACTATAAATACAGGTAAAACGCTTTAACGTTTTGACATCAAGATTTTTAAAATCATCCCAATTTTCTGCAGAAAATTTAAATTTGCGAAAACTATAATTATGGCCTCTATCCTTTTTCATGACCTTAGTTTCACATTTGAGAATAATATCCTTAAGTTTATAATCTTTCTTCCAATCTTTTATTTCATCAAAGACCGAAGAATCTTTTCGTTTAGGAAAACACATTCTTTTTGATCTGCCAGTCAATAAAGCTATATGCTTATACCATCTATCTGTAACACTACCTGAGAATGGACCTTCTTTTTTTATTCCACGATACTTCCCAATATATAAAAGCATTGAATCGTAATATATAGAATAAATCCCACTGCCAACTATAGGATCAAAATCTTTTTTGGTTTTAAAATCAATGTTTGCAATAGGTGGTATATCTGGCAAAGGATCCACCTCTTTAAAATCACAAAACTCATTTCCCGTTAGTTTATATTCCTTCATAATCTAATTTTTCTCTCATTCAGTAATTATTTATTAATAATAAACTAAAATTTAAACATTTTTTTTAACCATTTAAAGGCGACAACAGTTGTCGTCTGCATATGTTTAAATGTGGCATAGATCAAATAACTAAATTTTAGAAAAAAGGAAAAGTAATGTTCATAAAAGAAGAAAATATCGAAGCATTGAGCGAGGAAATTTGCTCCTTCAGGGATTTGCTTCTGGAAAAAAATTTTGACGATGAGGAGATATATACATCGTTAATGTGGATAAGTAATCTCATGTATTTACATTGGTCACCTTGTTTGGACGAAGGAAGAAGAGAAGTCTTGAAAGCATTGGATCTCGCTTGTGCTGACGTAAAAGAACAACAAGAAATCACTGTCGAAAAGCAAGTTGATAAAAAAATGGTTGGGACAGAACAAAGGCATATAAATAATGTCATCTTCTTGGATTCTTGGAGATGACGCCCTTATGAAGAAAAAAAAGATTTAAACCAAAGTGTACTTTGTGATATTTTAAATTTTACTAAGTTTAAGAATAATTTTTAATAACCCTTTTAAAAAAATTTTAATAGAAAAGAGATTTATAATGAATTTAATAGAAAAAGAAGAATCGAAGAGAATCTACAGGTGCGTGATCATGAGAGATGGGGAATTGGTTCTCAATGTAGTCTATAAGGAAATTCAAGTAGACGACAGTTATGAAATTTGGGGTTGTTATTACGGTTCCCCCGATGATTGGCATCAATTCCACGTAGATGCAGAAGAAGACTATCCCGTGGTTTTTACTGATTGGGAAAGTATAGTGGATATGGAGATGGTTAAAACTTCTATGGATGATGGTGAAGGTGTTGATATATGCAATGAACTAGAATTGCTAAGGAACAAATTTTTAGAATTTGATGAGAATTACGAACTGCTTGGTCTATCAGAAACCGGTCAAGAATTCGTCCAGCATTATGAGAATGAAACATTTGAAAACGAAATTCACTCTATCAGCCCAACTTTTTCCTATGACTATATAGAAATGATTCAAGATCAATGGTCCGTGGATGTTCGAATCTGAAAACTAAGTCAGAAAGCTAGATGTTTCTCTAATGGCGTAATTCCTTAATACCATCAGAAAGCCCATTAATCGTTAAGGGAAACATTCTTCCTTCCATCAACTCATTGGTAAGTTTTATAGATGGAGTGTATTCCCATCGTTCTTGTGGTTCAGGATTTAGCCATATCGCTTTTTGAAAATTCTTCAAGATTCGTTGAATCCACACTGCTCCAGATTCTTCATTCCAATGCTCTATACTCCCTCCAGGATATGCAATCTCATAAGGACTCATGGTTGCATCGCCAACAAATACCAGTTTATAGTCAGCACCGTATTTATTGATAATATCCAACACAGGTATTTGCTCGGTGTGCCTTCTGCGATTGTCTTTCCATAAATTTTCATAAAGAAAATTATGAAAATAGAAATATTCTAGATTCTTAAATTCGCTGCTAGCAGCAGAAAATACTTCTTCACATATTCGAACATGGTCATCCATTGAACCGCCAACATCAAGACACAACAAAATTTTTATTGAATTGTGTTTCTCAGGAACCATTTGTAGATCGAGTAGCCCAGCATTTCTGGCTGTTCGATCAATTGTATTGTCAATATCAAGCTCATCGGCAGCACCCTCTCTTGCAAACTTCCTCAACTGCCTTAGTGCAATCTTAATTCCCCTGGTACCCAAACTTACCGAATTATCAAGATTACGAAATTCCCTTTTATCCCAAACCTTAACAGCACTTCTATGACGAGAACCAGCTTGGCCGATTCTAACTCCTTCAGGATTGTAGCCATAAGCCCCAAATGGTGAGGTTCCAGCAGTGCCTATCCATTTATTACCGCCTTGATGACGATCTTTTTGTTCTTCGAATCGCTTTTTCAGCGTTTCGATTAACTTTTCAAACCCCCCCATTGCCTCTATTTCAGCTCTTTCTTCTTCAGAAAGCATCAACTCTGCCTGTTTACGTAACCAATCTTCAGGAACATCAGAAAACAGTTCATTAACAATTCTTTCAATTCCAGAAAAATGTGCCGAAAAGACTTGATCGAAGCGATCATATAAAGATTCGTCTTTAATCATTGTGGTTCTGGCTAAATAATAGAAATTTTCTACACTGAACTCACTCACGCCCTGCTTCATTATATCCAACAAATGTAATAATTCGGTTATTGACGGTTTTAACCCACCCGCACGTAACATAAAGAAAAATTTTATTAGCATACTCTAGCGAGTTCTTGATTCCATGAAGACCAATTGTTCAAACAAATGAACGTCTTGCTCATTCTTCAATAATGCGCCATAAAACGGAGGAATGGATTTCCTTTTGTCGTTATTGCGTAATGCTTCAGCCGGAACATCTTCTGCCAATAACAATTTTATCCAGTCTAACAATTCTGAAGTTGAAGGTTTCTTTTTTAAACCCGGTACATCTCTAACTCTATAAAACGTATCCAACGCTTCTTTGAGTAATATTTTCTTTAACTTAGGAAAATGCACATCAACAATTGCATGCATGGTTTTTTTATTGGGAAATTTAATATAGTGAAAAAAGCATCTTCTCAAGAAAGCATCAGGAAGTTCTTTTTCATTATTACTGGTAATTATAATTATGGGACGATGCTTTGCTTTAATCAATTGCTGGGTCTCGTAAACAAAAAACTCCATTCGATCTAGTTCTTGCAAAAGATCATTAGGGAATTCAATGTCTGCTTTATCAATCTCATCAATAAGTAAGACAGGTTGCTGCTCAGAGTCAAAAGCATCCCAAACTTTTCCACGAACAATATAATTTGCTATATCGTGGACACGTTCATCGCCAAGCTGAGAGTCTCTTAATCTTGAAACCGCATCATAATCATATAACCCTTGTAGGGCCTTTGTTGTAGATTTAATGTGCCATTCAATAAGAGGCCTGCCAAGGGCTTGAGCAACTTCGATTGCTAGTTGTGTCTTACCAGTACCAGGTTCACCTTTTACTAAAATTGGTCTTTCAAGGGTGACAGCGGCATTCACTGACATTTTTAAATCATCTGTGGCTACGTAAGATTTTGTTCCTTTGAAAGTATTTTTCTTCATAATTACTGTTCACTCAATTGCAAAATTCTGAAACATCATACTGGTATCTAGCATAACTGGAAAGCTTATTTAAATAGTAAACTAAAAAGCTATTCATCACCCGAAAATAATGTCAATATCTCTAAGTTCAGATCAATCTTAATCAATAAATCAATGATCAAAAGAAGACAATTTATACAAAGTGCGTTCCTTGCTGGCGTAGGAATTAATGCCAGTGGCCCA
>JAYZHY010000152.1:0-3212 GCA_036166115.1 Pseudomonadota bacterium
ACATAAATGAAGCCGTCAGTATTTTAGAAAAAAATAAGAACAATCTTTTGAAAAAAGCAAATCAAATTCTACCTAATCTGATTAAACGAGGAGGCGGGGTCAAAGAGGTAGAAATTCACACGATCACATTAAAAAAAGAATCGACAATTGTTCTTCATCTTTTGGTAGATACAAAAGATGCAATGGGCGCAAATCTGGTAAATACCTTGTGTGAAAATCTTGCTAATTATTTGGAGAACCTAATTGGCGGTAAAGTAGGGTTAAGAATATTATCAAATTTATCAGATCGATCGATGGTGGAAATCAAAACAGAAATACCGGTAAAGAATCTCGAAATGAGTGGATTCTCAGGTGAGACTGTTCGTGATGGAGTGGTGAATGCGACTGAATTTGCCAATGCTGACCCATATCGTGCAGCCACTCATAATAAAGGCATCATGAATGGTATTGATGCAGTATCTGTGGCTACAGGTAATGATTGGAGAGCGATAGAAGCAGCAGCGCATGCTTATGCATCATCTGGCGGAGTATACAAATCTTTATCCCAATGGAAGGTGAGCTCTGAAGGCAATCTTAAAGGTATACTGAGAATGCCAATTAAAGTGGGAATTGTCGGCGGCTCATTAACCGCAAACCCAGCGTCTAAATTAGGATTAAACCTATCAAAAGTAAATTCTTCTAGCGAATTAGCAAAAGTGATGGGGTCAGTAGGACTTGCCCAAAATTTGGCTGCATTAAGGGCGCTTGTGACTCATGGAATACAACAAGGGCATATGAAACTTCATGCCAGAAGTGCTGCTATCAGTGCGGACATCCCTGACAAATATTTCTCTGAGGTAGTTAAGGGAATGATCGATAGTGGTGAAATTAAAGCATGGAAGGCTAAAGAGTTATTAATTGAAGCAAAAGAAATACCAGAAAAAAGTAAGATTTCCTCATCAAATAAAACAACAGAAGAATTGGGGAAAGGTTATGCGTCAGGTAAAGTAATTCTTTTGGGTGAGCATGCAGTTGTATACAAACATCCAGCAATTGCTTGCCCAATTATAAGAGCTGTTAATGTTCATGTTGAAAGAGCAACTGATGGAATTGAGTTTGTATTATCGGGCTTCTTGAACAAGGAAATTGATCATCAATCAGATAGCTATCAAAGTCTTGTATCGATGTTTAGTATGATATGCGAACTTCTAGAGATTGATAATTTTCCTGCTAGGATAAAGATTAATTCTCGGATACCTTATGCTATGGGTATGGGAGCTTCCGCAGCTTTTGCTGTCGCAATTACGCGAGGGGTTATTGATTTATTTAATTTATCAAAAACACCAGAAGAAGTTAATAAAATAGCTTTTGAATGCGAAAAGATTACTCATGGCATGCCTTCTGGTGTGGATAATACGGTTGCAGTTTTTGGTCGGCCTATTTTTTTTAAAAAAGGAAAGGAAAGCTCTAAATCTGTACTTGAGCAAGTTGAGCCTTTGCCCATCGTTATAGGCTTAAGTCATAATTCGTCGAATACGGCCGAAGTTGTTTCTGCTGTTAATTCCCGTTATAAGAAAAATAAAACTCTTTATGAAGATCTTTTTAAACAAATCGGAAGAATAACTAATGAAGGATTGAAAACTTTAAAGGATAAAAATTACGATAAGTTAGGAGAATTAATGAATATATCCCAGGGCCTATTGAATGCAATAGGGGTTTCAAATTCAGAGCTAGAAAAGATGGTCGATTTAGCCAGATCATCGGGTGCAATAGGGGCGAAGTTGACAGGATCTGGTGGAGGAGGTTCTATTATTGCATTGTGCCCTGGGAAAGAAACAGAAGTGAAAGGGAGTCTAGAGGATTCCGGTTATAAGACTGTTCCTTTATTTTACCGGTGATTAAGGACTTAATTATGAATAATGTAGTTTCTTATGATGATGAAAAGCTAATAATTGTTGATCTGCATGACAATGAAATTGGAACATTGAATAAATTTGAGTGCCATCAGAAAGATGGGGTTTTGCATAGAGCTTTTTCCATTTTCTTGTTTAATGAGCAAGGACAGCTATTAGTGCAGAAACGCAGTGTTCAAAAGAAGTTATGGCCATCTTTCTGGTCAAATAGTTGTTGCAGCCATCCTCGTCAAGGAGAGAATATTTTGGAAGCAGCAAAAAGACGCTTAAATGATGAGCTTGGCTTAGGTGAGGTAAAGTTAGAATTTGTTTACAAATTTTCTTATGAGGCTGCATACAAAGACATTGGATCTGAAAATGAACTCTGCTCTGTTTTTTTGGGTGTTATCGATCAAAAAGTAAATGTTAATTGCAATGAAATAGAACAAATAAGATATATCAATACAAGTGATTTATTGAGCGACATGGACGCAAGAACAGACTATACGCCTTGGTTTATTATGGAATGGAAAACTCTCACGTCTCAATATACTAATGAGTTAAAAAGTTTTTTATCTTAAAGTGGTTTTAGGGTTAAGTTTCATACAACATATCGATGATATTCGATCCCAATATCCTGATAATTCTTTTCATCGGTTTCACCTACACTCTCAATAACAAACTCATTTTTGATCTTATAATCAAGCGATTTTGAAGATTTTCCCTCATGCAAATCAAAATATTGTTTTTCGTTTAGGTCAATTGTAAAGTTCATCGCATCTGAGAAATGAATATTTTTGGCAGCTGTCTGCCATTCTTCTGATACTTTGAATGGAATCACTTCTGCTGCATCACCGCTTCCATAACCAAAGGTTAGTATTTCTGAGTTTGTAAGGTCAATTTTTTCTTCTAGCGCCTGTTCAAGTCCAGCGCCAATCCAGGCAGGAAGCGCTGCAGTATAAAGGTTACCAAGGTCTAACATTGTGTCGCTACCAAGACACATTTTATCTAGAATTTCTCTACGGTAATGCCTAGACTCTCTAAAAATCCGAAATATTCCCATTGTTAATGGGTAGGCATCTTTACTGAGGTCGATTGGATTGGCTAATTCTTTAAGATCTGGAGAATATGTCTTTATTTCTTCAGTCGCTTTGATTGGATCAATACCAGCTGCATAACAATAAGATTTAAATTCAGCTTGATCGTTGACATTACCTTTAGCAAGTGCAAAAAGATAAGCAACGGCAAACCCAGTTTCTGGCATCTTTCGATAAGGGCGATGCATAAATACAGTTTTTAACGATCGGAGGTAGCTGATAGGATCTAAATCTCTTATATTGT
>JAYZHY010000153.1:0-3048 GCA_036166115.1 Pseudomonadota bacterium
CTTTTTTGGGTTTATGTGTTTTTTGACATATCAAGCATGGGTGTTAGATAACACCCAAAATGCAATTTATACTGAGCGCCCCACACAAAGCCAAAATAATATTAGAGAAAACAATATAGACCAAAGCATCATTATTGTAGATCAAGCGCCCAACATTGAAGATACATTCAGTGACACTGAAGAGAAAGAAAATAACAGTAAATCAGATAAGCTTATAATTGTAAAAACAGATGTTCTTGAATTGCAAATTAACCCCAAAGGCGGAACCATTCAAGGCGCCAAGCTCCTTAAATACCCCAAAACAAAAGATCAGCCAGATCATTTGGTTGAACTGTTAAGCTCAAGCGGGCCTGAGTTTGGGTTAATTCAAACCGGCCTTAGGACCGTAAATGGTGAACAAGAGGCCAACCATCTTGTAACGTATATCACAGAGGCATTAAATTACGAGTTAACTTATGATGGAGAGTTAATCATTCCTTTGTATTGGAATGATGGCAAAGGGATAACTGTAGAAAAGACATTTCGACTAACTAACGGTGACTACAATGTTCAAATCGAACATCGCCTGCAAAACAACTCATCACAGCTGTGGCAGGGAACAAGCTATTCACAAATCATTAAAAGAGTTAGTACAAAAAACCGATCAATGTTTGACGTCGAAAGTTTTTCGTTCGATGGTCCGATTACATACGATGGAGATAAAAGCGAGAAAATCGATATTTCTGATTTATATGAAGATGGCCCATTAAAATATAGTACTGACAGGGGGTGGACAGGCAATATTCAACATCATTTTGTTAGTGCCATTGTGCCGCCGATGGGCGAAGAAAAGCGATACCAAATCAGCACGGATAATGTTCATGTTATTTCAAGCACAATTGGATCGATCCAGAATGTTAATGATGGTGAAAGCAAAACTTTTACCACAAGCGCTTTTATCGGACCTAAGCTTCAATCTCAAATGGATAAAATAACTCCCAGCTTAAAGCTCACTGTTGACTATGGGTTTCTAACAGCGCTTTCTGATCCGTTATTTTGGTTGCTAAGTTTTATTTATTCTTTTGTTAACAACTGGGGTATTGCCATTATTTTGGTAACTGTAATTATTAAATTGCTCTTTTACAAATTAACAGAAAAAAGCGGCCACTCAATGGCTAAGATGCGCGCAATTGCTCCACGGCTAAAATCTATACAGGAACGCTATAAAGACAACAGAGCAGAATTAGGCAAAGCCACCATGGAGCTCTATAAAAGAGAAAAAGTTAATCCTGCTGCTGGCTGTGTTCCAATGTTAATACAGATGCCATTTTTTCTGGCGTTTTATTGGGTTCTCTTGGAAAGTGTTGAAATGAGACAAGCGCCATTTATTTTATGGCTAACCGATTTGTCTTCTCGTGACCCCTATTTTATCTTACCCCTGATAATGGCTGTGGCAATGTTATTTCAGACTAAATTAAATCCAGCACCAGCCGATCCGATGCAAGCGAAGGTTATGCAAATAATGCCAATCATGTTCTCAGTGATGTTTGCTTTTTTTCCTTCCGGCTTAGTTTTGTATTGGGTGACCAATACTATTTTGTCCATTCTGCAGCAATGGTTAATCAACAAAAAATATGGCGTGAACGAGACATAGCAACCTAAAAACCATATAAATTTATGTGTTGTTGCATTGTTTAGCTTTATTAGCCCGCCCAAATATTAATAAGACATGTCAGAAAGCAAATCATACATAGAAGATACTATCGTAGCCTCAGCATCTGCAGCGGGCATCGGCGGAGTTAATATTATAAGGGTGTCTGGCCCCAAGGTTGAGGACATTATAAAAAATGTTCTGAGAGAAGCACCTCGCCCTAGATTGGCAACACACAGTAGATTTTTTAATAAAAAGAATGAAATTATAGATATGGGAATAGCGATTTATTTCCCATGTCCTTCTTCTTTCACAGGAGAGTCCGTGCTTGAGCTTCATGCACATGGAGGTATGTTTGTTGGTAAGGCAATAATTGATGAAATCATTAATCTTGGCGCAAGGCAGGCCGAAGCAGGGGAGTTTACTAAAAGAGCATTTTTAAATGGAAAATTAGATCTTGTTCAAGCTGAGGCGATTGCAGATCTGGTTTCAAGTGGATCTAAAAAATCAGCACAGGCCGCGATGCGCTCCTTGTCTGGCACTTTTTCTAATTTAATCGAAGCACTTAGTAAACAACTTATAAGGCTTCGGTTGCATGTGGAGGCAGCAATTGATTTTCCCGAAGAAGAAATCGACTTTTTAACCGATGATGATTTATTGCATGAAATTAAAACTTGTGAATCTTCTTTTAAGTCGGTAATTGGTGACGCATCAACGGGACAAATTTTAAACGATGGTATACAGGTTGCGATAATCGGGCTCCCTAATGCAGGCAAATCCAGTTTATTAAATCTTTTAAGCGGACAAGATACAGCGATTGTTGCTGATGTCGCAGGAACAACGCGCGACATAATCAAAACGAGCATAGATATTGATGGCTTGTGTGTTGAATTTTTTGATACCGCAGGATTTCATGATAACCCTGGAGAAATTGAGGCCGAAGGAATTCGTAGAACAAATGAGCTACTTAAAGTTGTTGATTTAGCTATTTGGGTTCATGATTATTCAGAAGAAAATAAGATAAACAAACAATTTATACCTTCCAGTTTAAAGCACATTTTGGCATTAAATAAGATCGACTTACTTAGTCAGATGCCCGATAAAATTAAAGATGATAATAGTGTTTATTTTTCAGCCCGAACTGGCGCAGGCTTAGATGATTTATTCAAAGCAATAACAAAATGCGTAGCCTATGAAACTGACGGAGACGGTGCTTTTACTGCAAGAATAAGACATATAGAGGCCCTGAAAAGTTCTTTCAATCACTTTAAAGTCGGCCAAAAGGCCCTACAAGAAAAAAAAGCCGGGGAAATTTTCGCCGAAGAGATTAAATTATCGCATAAGGCGTTGGGAGAAATTACCGGACAACTTAGTGACGATGAATTATTAGGTAAAATATTCTCAGAATTTTGTATTGG
>JAYZHY010000154.1:0-4706 GCA_036166115.1 Pseudomonadota bacterium
GACAAAACCTGCAATAACGTCCCTTTCGGTAATAGGGAATAAAGCTTTATATTTATTATTCTTATTAACTGAATTCCAATAATTTAATCCTGCGACATAGCCCTCTACCACTGCGCGCACTTCAGAACTTAGCTTAGAATAATAATTTGCTCTGATTAATTCCTCAATCTCCAAGGCTTTAATTAAATAATCGGTAACAGCCCCTTTGAACCCAATCTTGAGTCCCATCTTAGCTCTATATAGATGCATATTTTCAGCAATATTTTTAATGTCATCCTGAGCATGAGCATAAGCCAAGCCAAATGCAGCATCGCTATCTCTTTTCCCAAAAATATGCGGCACACCCCAAATATCCCTTGTTATGGTTGCGCTATAAGGAGGAGCGTCATATTGATTTGCATCCTTTGATGCAAAGACTGACTGACTGAAAGGAACAAGAATTATGAATAACAAAATTGTATCTTTCATAACTAAATCCAAAAAATTAGAATATTATTGCTGTAACTTCCACCAAGTATCTGGTTTGATGCGTTTTGCTAACCCACGCTTTTTCTCCCACCACAAAACAATAGGTTGTAAAAAACTGGTTGCCAACATCCAAAATACTTGGCCGCCCAAGGTGCGAAAATCACGATTAAATGGGCACACTCTCATACAAATCGCACAATCTGTTCTTAATTTCGTCCAATAATCAAAGCATTTCTCACAATCAGCAGACCACTTTTTAACTCCTTTTATAGTGGACTTGTTTATAACCTCATAATTTGGAGGGCCTTTTGGTAAGGCCTTTGGCGGGCAGGCGTCTGCGCATTTTGTGCACTTATTGCAATACTTGGTTATCCCATATTGCATCGGCTTGTCAGTAGTGAGGGGCAGATTTGTAAAAATCTTAGAAAATCGAACACGAGGCCCAAATTCAGGTGTGATGACCATTTGATGTCTACCGTATTCGCCTAATCCTGCTTGAATTGCGTAAGGGATAACTAAAGCCGTATCATTCATAGAGCCAAGTGCTTCATACCCCAAAGATCTAATGTATGTTGTCATTTGAGTAACAATGGCAGCTTCTTTTGAATACTCAAATCCAGCAGCAGAACTAGCTAATGCTGATGGATATGTATCCACCAAACCTTTGTCCATAGCATGCCCCATTACAATTACGTGCGAGAAGTTACCTGGCAGTTCGTTATTAACTGCTTTAAATTCTATCGTGTTAACTTTTTTAGAGTAATGCCATCGATTATCAATCGGTGTAATGCCAACAAGATCGGCGCCAAACAACTTGGCAATCTTTTTAAACTCTTTGGTAAAACTCTCAATGTCATCAATGGCTAATTTTTCTTTCGCCACCAGTGAATCATTCTCCATCCATGATTGAAATCCTTCTCTATTCCCTTGTTCAGCCCCTCTGTTTGAGAATGTATCAGAAAGTGCCCACGCTGCATTCCTTAATGCAAAATCCTTTTGTCCAAATCCGGATGCTCTTTTTCCTGCAGGCTGAACACGATGACTCTCAAAAAATGCATCGCTTGATTCATTTCGAACCGTCTCATCCCAAAATGCACGAGAAAAAATATCATTTATCTGATTAAACCTCTCAAAATCTTGAGAGAGCTCAAATCCAGCTTCTTTATCAAGAGATAAATCGATCTTTTTAATTTGTGTTTCTCTGTCCATTGTTTTAGTGTTTTGTGTACAAACATTAACCAAATAAAATTTAAATTTTGGTCGCTCAGAATAGCATAAATTTATTGCTTACCCCTGGCTTGTATATACTAAAACGGTTTTATAGTAAGTTTCTGTTATTTTATCAAACAATATTTTGATAAAAAAATTGATCACCATATTAATAATTAGCAGCAATTTTAAGGACACGCAATGAGAAAATATTTAACTTTTTTATATCTGTTTTTTGTTGTTTCTTTTTCTTATCAAGTCATGAGTCATCAATTAGCTGGATCCTTCTCTTCGTATAGGATTCCAGGCAGAGCCATTGATTTTCCAAACACATCGAAATACCAGACAATAGTTGCAGATTTACACACCCATTCCGTTTTCTCTGATGGTCATGTCTGGCCTAATATAAGAGTTTCAGAAGCGTTAAGAGATGATCTGGATGCCATTGCAATAACTGAACATCTTGAATATCAGCCTCACATAGCGAATATTCCTCATAAAGATAGAAATACCTCCTACAAGGAAGCAAAAAAGGCGGCTCAAAATACTGATCTAATTGTTATTGCCGGCTCAGAAATAACACGTGAAAGTCCGATTGGTCATATCAATGCTATCTTTATACAAGATGCCAATAAATTAATTACCCTAAATAAAGCAAACATGCCTGAAGCAAAAAAATTAATTGAGGCGAGAGAAGATGAAGCAAAAGATCAAGACATGGATATGGTTAACCATTTGGCTTTATCTTCAGTATGGCCAGCTTCAGAAGCAATTGATGTTGCCAATAAACAAGGTGCGTTTGTTTTCTTAAATCATCCCATGTGGTCAGCAGAAGATGGAATAGCAAGACTTTCAAATGAGCATAAAGCATTTATCCAAAACAAAACATTGCATGGCATTGAGGTTGTGAATGAAAACACGTTTTCAGAAGAAGCTTTTAGTATTGCCCTGGAAAATGAACTTACAATCATAGGAACCTCCGATGTACACAATCTGATAGATTGGGATTATATTCCGCATCAAGGGAATCACCGCCCTGTAACTCTTATTTTCTCAAAACAAAAAACCCCAGCTTCAATAAAAGAAGCCTTATTCAATAGACGAACCGTGGTGTGGTTTCAGAACCTCTTGATTGGAGAAGAAGAAAATATGATGCCATTGTTAAGCTCTATGGTATCAATTGAGTCAGCAATATACCAAAACAACCCAACTATCTTGGATGTAAAGATTAGCAATAAATCGGATGCAAAAATACAAATGAAAAATCTCTCAGAATTCTCGTTCATGAGCAATCACGATATTATTGAAATTCCTGAACATCAAAGTATTTCGTTAAGGGTAAAAACGAAGAACAATTTAAATAAAATCCAAATGGAATTTGAAATTTTAAATGCATTGATTGAACCTAAAACACACCCCATCATCACGCTAACAGCAGACATCAAATAAGAAATACAGAGATATAAAAATGCTCGAAAAATTTGAACGTTATCCACTTACTTTTGGATCAACACCAATAGAAAAATTGGATAGATTGTCAGGCCATCTTGGAAATAAAGTAAATATTTACGCAAAAAGAGAAGACTGCAACTCTGGCCTTGCAGGTGGTGGAAATAAAATTCGAAAACTCGAATACATCATTCCTGATGCGATCGCATCGGGAGCAGATACATTGGTTTCAATTGGCGGCATACAATCAAATCATACTCGGCAGGTGGCAGCCGTTGCTGCAAAAATTGGCATGAAATGTCGGCTTGTTCAGGAAAACTGGGCCCCTTTCAAAGATCCTGTTTATGACAAAGTCGGTAATATCTTAATGAGTCGATTAATGAATGCTGATGTAGAATTAGTTGATGAAGGATTTGATATCGGCATTCGTGAAAGTTGGAAAAAAGCCATTCAAGATGTTGAAAATAGTGGTGGCAAACCCTATCCAATCCCTGCAGGAGCCTCTGTGCATAAATATGGCGGACTCGGTTATGTGGGTTATGCTGAAGAAGTCAGAAAACAAGAAAAAGAAATGGGCATTCAATTTGATTATATGATTGTCTGCACTGTAACGGGCTCAACACACGCTGGAATGCTAGTGGGTTTCGCTAAAGATGGGCGTCAACAAAAAGTTATTGGCATAGATGCGTCATGTACGCCCCAACAAACTAGAGAACAAGTATTGCAAATAGCCAAAAATACGGCTGATCTCGTTAATCTAGCTCACAATATCTCACTGAATGACATTGTGTTAAAAGAAGAATACGCATACCCCGAGTATGGTGTTCCTTCAAATGAGACCAACAAAGCAATCAGGTTATGCGCAAAACTTGAAGGTATGATTACGGACCCAGTTTATGAAGGGAAATCCATGCAAGGTCTCATTGATTTAGTAAACAAAAACTTCTTCCCCCCCAATGCGAATATACTCTTCGCTCACTTAGGTGGCGTACCAGCAATTAACGGGTACGGAAGTATCTATAATAATGATTAATCGTGAATGGTTGTAAAAATATTAACCTAAATAATAAAAAGCTAACTTATTGCCATCCAAATCCCTCACATAGGCCCCATAGAATGTCTCCATTCTTTGTCCAGGTGGCCCTTCATCAGAACCGCCCAATTCTAGTGCTTTGGCATACATTGCATCTACTTGTTCCTTTGAATCCATTGGAAAAGAGACCATTACGCCATTGCCGACAGTTGCGTCATTGCCATTTTCTGGTTTAATCACACCAAAAGTCGATTCACCATCTTCAATCTGATAAAAATAACCCCTAGGTCCTGGACTAAAACCAGTCACATTTAACCCATTAAAAAGATTATTATAGAATTCTTTGGCTACTTCCAAATCGTTGGTTCCGACACAGACGTAACCGACTAATTTACTCTTCATTTTTATCTCCTTTCAAAAAGCATAAATATAACAATGCAATTAGTATAGCAATTTATTTTAAATAACCACTTTTTTAACAGACCTAACCGATAGAATCTGCAATTAGTTGTTTGAATTTTGAGGTGCTCCACCCATGAGAGCGATC
>JAYZHY010000155.1:0-3741 GCA_036166115.1 Pseudomonadota bacterium
ATCGAGATGCTGTCAAAGAAAAATATGAGGTCTTTCCTGAACAAATTATCGATTACCTCGCTTTAATGGGAGACAAAGCCGACAATGTCCCCGGTATACCCGGGGTCGGAGCAAAAACTGCGAGCAAGTGGCTAAATAAATATAACACATTAGAAAATCTCATCGACAATGCCAATGACATCGATGGTAAGATTGGCGAAAAACTACGTGCTAATTTATCTCAACTTACCCTTTCAAAAGAACTGGTCACCATTGATAGAGATGTCAATCTTCCTCTAGAGATATCAGACTTAAAACTTCAACCAAAAAACAAAAAAGAATTGACTTTGATCTATAAAGAACTCGAATTAAAGACTTTGTATTCAGAGGTATATGAAGACCCAATAAAAACAGAAACTCCACAAAAACAATCTTTATATCAAACCATATTAGTCGAAAAAGATTTGATAGACTGGATTCAAAAATGCAAAGAATCAAAAATAATAGCCATTGATACAGAAACCAATAGCCTAAATTATATTGAAGCAGAATTAATTGGGATATCGATGGCAATCAAGGAAAATGAGGCTATCTATATACCTCTTGGTCATGATTACCCCAATGCACCCAATCAGATAGATAGATCAAAAGCACTCAAATTACTCAAACCTATACTAGAAGACATAAAGATCAAAAAGATTGGACATCATCTAAAGTATGATGCGCATATCTTCGCTCGCTACAAAATCAATCTCAATGGCATGGAATACGACTCAATGCTTCAATCATACGTACTAAATAGCGTCGCAACCCGACATGACATGAATTCTGTGGCACAACTTTATTTAAATAGGGAAACAATTCACTTTGAAGATATAGCTGGTAAAGGTGCAAAACAAATAACATTTAACCAAATAGACATAGAGACCGCGACTTCTTATGCCGCAGAAGATGCCGATATAACTTTTTGCTTGCACAATCATCTTTGGCAGAAGATTAAAGAAAATTCAAAAATTGAAAATCTTTATAAGAAGATAGAAAAACCCCTCATCCCAATTCTATTAGAGATGGAAGAAAGTGGAGTTTTAATCGATCAGGAAATGCTTAATCAACAAAGCAAAGAATTATCCAAATCATTAAATAATCTTGAACAAAAAGCATTTAAGATCGCCAAAACCGAATTTAATCTAAGTTCGCCAAAACAATTACAAGAAATCCTTTTTGAGCAACTGAAAATACCCATTATCAAGAAAACCCCAAAAGGACAACCGTCAACAGCAGAAGATGTTTTAGTGGAACTTTCGATAAAGCATGAATTACCAAGAATAATATTAGAGCATCGAAGCTTAAGTAAATTAAGAAGCACTTATACTGAAAAGCTGCCTAAACAAATCTCATTAAAAACAGGAAGAATTCATACCTCATACCATCAAGCAAATACGGCAACAGGAAGGCTATCATCCAGCTCGCCAAATTTACAAAATATCCCAATCAAAACTAAAGAAGGAAGACGCATAAGAAAGGCTTTTATTTCGCCAAAAGGATATAACATTCTCGCAGCCGATTATTCTCAAATTGAATTAAGAATAATGGCCCATCTTTCAACAGATAAATCATTATTAGAATCTTTCTCTGAAGGTCAAGACATTCATAAAAAAACTGCAGCAGAAGTTCTGGCAATAGAAATTGACCAAGTCTCATCAGAACAAAGAAGATGGGCCAAAGCCATTAATTTTGGTCTAATGTATGGCATGTCAGCTTTTGGTTTAGGAAAACAACTTGGGATTGGTCGCAACCAGGCACAAAAATATATTGATCTTTATTTCCACAAATATCCAAATGTTAAATCTTTTATGGATGAAACAAAAAATAATGCTAAAGAGAAAGGTTTTATCGAAACATTATTTGGCAGAAGGTTATATCTGCCAGACATTAATAGCAAACACGCCTTAAGGCGGAAATACGCAGAACGAAGCGCTATAAATGGACCAATGCAAGGTTCCGCCGCCGATATTATAAAAATTGCAATGATAGATGTGCACAACTGGTTGCAAGAAGAAGATGTTGCAGCACGCATCATCATGCAAGTCCACGATGAACTGGTATTTGAGGTAAAATCTGAGGTTGCTGAAGAAACAAAAAACAAGATTATTCAAATAATGGAATCAGCTGTTAACCTTGAGGTTCCTCTTATTGTTGATGCAGCAATCGGAGCTAATTGGGAAGAAGCTCATTAAGCATAAATTCAATTGATTTTATTGGTTCCAAGAAATTTCTTTAATACATCACGTGCCTCATCTAAGCCTTGACGATTTAAAGATGAAAATAACTGCATTGTCACTGATTTTTCGAGCTCCTTTTGAACCTCAATCAACTTAACTTTAGCAGCACCTCTTTTTAGCTTATCTGATTTTGTCAATAGAATATGGACTGGTAAATCTTGTAATTTTGCAAAAAATAACATATTTCGATCGTACTCTGTCAAACCTCTCCGGATATCTACAATCATGAAAAGACCTTTTAAACTCTTCCGATTTTCAAAATAAAAAGACAGTAATTTCCCCCAATGCCCTCTTAAAACATTCGAAACGTTCGCATAACCATACCCAGGAAGATCTACCAAACGTATCTGTTCGTCCAGTTCAAAAAAATTCACTAATTGAGTTCGGCCAGGCGTCTTACTGGTTTTTGCAAATTGACGTCGATTAACGATTACGTTAATTGCGCTAGATTTACCAGAATTTGAACGTCCGGCAAAACATATTTCTACTCCGACATCACTGACAAATTGCTTGGGCTCATTAGCGCTTTTTATAAACTTTGCTTTTGGATATTGTGACATAACTGTATAATGCTAAGCGTTAATAAAATAAAGCTCATATCATAGAATAAAAATGAGCTAATGATAACGATACTTTCAAAAACAATATCAATAACATCATGACTGACCACATAATATTCAAATTTATCATACTTGGTTTTGTATTTATCTTGAATACAGGACACAGCGAATCACTTATCGAAGGATCAAAACAAACTGGAAAAGCAATATCTATTACATGTGGGGCTTGTCATGGAGCAGATGGAAATAGCATTAACCCTTTGTGGCCAAATCTTGCTGGTCAACACGCATCGTATTCAGTTGAACAATTGACAGCATTCAGAGATGGCAAACGAACGGATGTCCTTATGACGGCCATGTCACTAACATTAACCGATGAAAACATTAGAGATCTCTCTGTGTATTACGAAAGCCTTCCCTTATCATCCAAAATGGTCGCCAATCCCAATAATATTGAACTGGGAGAAAAGATTTACCGTGGTGGAAACAAAGAAACTGGCGTCTCAGCTTGTATTGCATGCCATGGACCTTCCGGAAAAGGCAACCCTCTAGCATTGTATCCTGCAATATATGGTCAAGGATCAATGTACACCGAAAAACAACTTAATGATTACGCAAATGGGACAAGAGCAGCTATTGGTCCCGTTCAGATGATGCAAGATATATCAAAGAAATTATCACCGGAAGAAATTCAAGCCGTTTCATCTTACATCCAAGGCTTGCATTAAAATAAAATGTCATAAAGAATGGAAGTAATTTTAATAAAAAATTTATAGAGGTTGTTTATGTTAATAAGACTATTGTGCAATCTATTTCTTATTTCTATTATTGTCAGTTGTTCGTCCAACGAAGAACCGACATATGAGAATACATCAATCTCAAATGACTCTGTAGAGCCAAATGATCAGCCTCTTATTGAA
>JAYZHY010000156.1:0-5071 GCA_036166115.1 Pseudomonadota bacterium
GCTAGCAATAGTATTTGCAATTGTTTTTTTTAATGTAAATACTATTGCTGAACTAGTCACATTTATATTTATATAAGACGGCGTGAGTCTATATAAATTGAAGCTATAATGTTAACTCCTTTTTGAGTCAACGCTCCACATTCCACTACCCTTAGCCGCAATGCAAAGGAAGATGAAGCAGAATAGCACTGCAGCATCACCTTTGTTATTAATAGGTAAGCCACCACCCATTTTAGAATAATGAATAAGCCAATAAGCCCCAGCCATTAACCCACTGGAGAGGAAAGCGGCTAATGAAGTACAGAGACCAATCATAATCATTGTGCCGCCAATAACTTCAATAGGGCCGGCCAAGTAATACATCCAGCCAGCTTCACCCGCCATAATTGCTTGCATTTTTGGTATACCGTGAAAGATAAATAAAAATCCTGAGACTATTCTTAATAGTGCATAGGTTTGTGCTTCATATTGCTTCATAAAGTCCATATTGTTGTCCTCTATTTGTTTTAAGAAATCAATTTAACCGTTACCATTATTGATAGATAACAATTATTACCTAATAATTACATATTTTTGTAGGTAATGTCGAAAATTAAGGGTGTTGCCATCTATGAAATTTGATATTTTCGTTTTTAATAAAGTTACTCTTTCTGTTATTAAGTTCAATGTAACCATCTGTTTTACTAAGAGATGAGAAATCTCCGGATGTATTCGTTTCAATAGGGATTGCTTTTGTTATTGAGTTTTTTGTGTGGGTAATTCTAACTGGAAGAAAATAAGTCAAATTGGGTTTGAAATTAATGCTTTTTTGTAATTGAACGTATTCGTCAAAAAAGTGAGTATGTCCTCTCATCTTTTGCAAGGCTGGAATAATATAGTGTCGACAACAAGTGATGGCTGATACTGGATTTCCGGGCAAGGCAAATACAAGTTGTTTTCTAGGTCCAACACCAAACCACATAGGTTTTCCTGGCCGTTGTTTTACTTTATGGAAAACGCATCTTACGCCTAATTCATTAAGTATTATTGGTATATAGTCTGCTTTCCCCATGGAAATTCCGCCACTAAGGATTAAGATATCCGATTTATTCAAGTGGTTTTTTATATTATTCTTCTGAATTTTTTTTTCGTCAATTAAATGTGTATGTCGGCAATTCTTGAACGTTTGTTGATATAGCATTCCTTTGATTGAGGGTCCATTAGACATTCTAACTTGATGGGAAAGTATCTTTTCTCCAACAGGCACTAGTTCGTTACCAGTAGAGATAATATGTATTATAGGCTCTGAACTTACAGTTAACTTTTCTTTTCCGCATGACAAAATCAACGCAATATCAATAGGCTCGATTTTTTTTCCAGCCTTAATGACTACAGAGTCTTTTTTGTAATCTGATCCTTGTGCATGAATAAATTGATGTTTAATTGCTTTATAATTTTTTTGAATATGTGCAATATCATGTTTGATTACTATTTTTTCTATTGGGATTACACAGTTTGTACCTTTAGGCAGGACGGACCCAGTCATTACCTCAATGCATTGATTTTTATGAATAAGCGTCCTTTTAGGGTCGCCAGCAAACTGTGTTGCTTCGATAGGAAAATTTAATTTATTTTTTTTAATGGAATCAAAATTAATTGCAATACCATCCATAGTAACTCTGTTGAAGGGGGGTTGGTCTCTTTCAGCTTTTATTGGTTCTTTTAGTACGCATCCAATTGATTGATGAGTATCGATTTTTTTTTCGGTAAGTTTGGGGAGATTTTCGGATATTAATTTGACAGCATATTTTGATGTGATCATTTCTTACTCTCGTTTAATAGCTCGATAACCGATATCACTTCTGTGAAATTCATCAGTCCAGTTAATTTTTTCTACTGCAGCATAAGATGCTTTTTGTGCCTCATGAGTTGTTTTGCCTTTACCTACTACACATAAAACTCTTCCTCCTGAAGTTAATATCTTTCTTTCTTTGAGACTGGTTCCAGCATGGAATACTTTGATATTTTCAGAATCTATACCTTCTAAACCATTGATTGGGTAACCGCTTTCGTATTTAATTGGGTAGCCTCCGGCTGCCATAACAACCCCTAAGGCAACATCTTCACTCCAGATAACCGAATGATCTGAGAGTGAACCATTTATTGTCGCTAGCAGTAATTCAACAAAATCCGATTTCAATCTCATCATGATTGGTTGTGTTTCTGGGTCGCCAAACCGGCAATTGTATTCAAGTACTTTTGGGTTACCTGCATCATCAATCATTAGTCCTGCGTATAAGAATCCTAGATAGTTAATGCCATCTTTTTTTAGTCCGGAAAGGGTGGGATAAATGATTTCATTCATAACACGTTGATCTAGATCCTGAGTTATAACAGGTGCCGGAGAATATGCACCCATGCCGCCAGTATTGGGACCAAGATCTCCGTTATCTCTTGCTTTGTGATCTTGTGATGTGGCAAGAGAGACAACTTGATTGCCATCAGTAATGACTATATAGCTTGCCTCTTCTCCTTCAAGAAATTCTTCAACCACAATTTTCGCGCCAGCATCCCCAAACGTATCATCATCAAGTATGTTTTTGACGGCGTCCGTGGCTTCGTTGATTGTCATTGCGACAATAACACCTTTTCCAGCAGCCAATCCATCTGCTTTGATGACAATGGGTGTTCCTTTTGAATGAATATAATCAATCGCTTTTTCTGATTCTGAGAATGTTTTATAATCTGCTGTAGGAATTTTGTGACGCTGAAGAAAGTCTTTTGTAAATGATTTTGAACCTTCTAATTGAGCGGCATCTGCTGTAGGACCGAAACATGATAATCCAGCATTATTGAAATTATCAACAATGCCTTTTACTAGAGGGGCCTCTGGACCAATTATGGTTAGGTCGATATTTTCTTTGATAGCAAAACGTAATAATTCAACTGAATCTTCAGCACCAATATTTATATTTTGAACTTTATTTTCTTGTGCTGTACCTCCATTTCCTGGAGCAATAAAGACTTTCTCTACTTTATTGGATTGAGAGCATTTCCATGCAAATGAATGCTCTCTTCCTCCGTTACCTATAATTAGTATTTTCATTGTTTAATGACCGTTTTTAATGCCTAAAATGTCTCATATTTGTGAACACCATGGCAATATTATGCTTATTAGCTGCTTCAATTACTTCTTCATCTCTTAGAGAACCTCCAGGTTGGATAATTCCACTTATATTGTACTTAGCCGCTTCATCAATACCGTCTCTAAATGGAAAGAATGCATCCGATGACATTACAGATCCAACCAAATCAAGACCTTCATCTGCAGCTTTAATGGCAGCAATTTTAGTGCTGTATACTCTGCTCATTTGGCCGGCACCTATACCAACAGTCATTTGATCTTTACAAAAAACAATTGCATTTGATTTGACAAATTTACCTACACGCCATGCAAACAATAGGTCGGTAACTTCTTTTTTAGTTGGAGATCTTTTTGTGACAATTTTTAGATCAGATTCTTTTATCGTTCCATTGTCTGAAGTTTGAATTAAGAGACCACCGGAGACTTTTTTTAAATCAAATTCTTGATCCAAATATGATTCTTTATTGTCAGTAACTAGAACTCGTATATTTTCTTTTTCTTTAAGAATTTTTGATGCTTTATCAGTAATTTCAGGAACAATAATTACCTCTACGAACTGCTTATCTATAATGGATCTTGCAGTAAAATCATCTAAGGTTTGATTGAAAGCAATGATTCCCCCAAAAGCAGAAGTAGGATCTGTAGAAAAAGCACGATCGTAGGCTTGATTGATAGTTTTATTAATTGCTACACCACATGGGTTGCCATGTTTTACTATTACACAGGCTGGCGATTTGAACTGATTAACACATTCAAGGGCTGCATCACTATCAGCGATATTATTGTATGATAATTCTTTACCCTGAATTTGTCGGGCTGATGCTAATGTATTTTTTTTAGAAGTAAGATCATCTTTATAAAAGGCGGCATTCTGGTGGGGGTTCTCCCCGTAACGCAGTTGTTTAACAAGCTTGCCTGAGTATAGGAATCGGTCAGTAAAGTTTTCTTCAGAAAAGGATTTCTCAAGATAATGAGTTATAGCAGAATCATAGCTTGCGGTGTGAGAAAATGCTTTGGCTGCTAGCATTTTTTGATATTCCTTCGTGATCTTTTTATATTGAAATTTCTCAATAAACTCATCATAGTCTTTTGGGTCAACTAAAACGCAGACACTTTCATGGTTCTTCGCCGCCGCTCTAATCATTGCTGGACCACCGATATCTATATTTTCAATAGCATCACTAATTGTTACATTAGGTTTTTTAATAGTTTGTTTGAATGGATATAAATTAACAATCAATAAATCAATTGGTTCAATATGATGTTTATTCATAGCAGATTCGTCAATACCTCTTCTGCCGAGTAAGCCACCATGAATTTTTGGGTGCAGAGTTTTTACTCTGCCATTCATTATTTCTGGAAAGCCTGTTGTTTCTGAAACTTCAGTGGCTGGTATATTTTCATTTTTGAGGGAATTGTATGTTCCACCTGTTGAAAGAATTTCAACATTAGCCCGATCTAATACTTTCGCCAAAGGAATGAGGCCATCTTTATCCGAAACACTTATGAGTGCGCGGGTTATTTTCAACATTAATTGTCTCTATGAATTAATTGAGTATGTTTTTAATTTTTTTCTAAGTGTGCCACGATTAATACCGAGAATCTTAGATGCTTGGCTTTGGTTTCCTTTTGTGTAGCGCATAACTGTTTTAAAAAGTGGCTCTTCGACTTGCCCAAGAACTAGATTGTATAAATCTCCGGGGCGTTGCCCATTTAGGCTGTCAAAATAATTGACTAATGCGTCTTTGGTGTGAACTCGCAATAATTTCCCATTCATCAAGTTGGGGTTTTTTGATGGTTTTTGAATATTTTTTTTTGTCACTTATTTAGAATTCCTAAACATTCATGTCAGAGAAGTTAATACTTCGAAAGATTCCCTATACTGGGTTTTGGAAAAATTCCTTTACCAGTTCTATTTGTTCATTTGCTTTGTTTACTCGTACAGCT
>JAYZHY010000157.1:0-3477 GCA_036166115.1 Pseudomonadota bacterium
GAATACCTCGTTAATCCATCTGTAAAAACTATAGTTGCCAACGAAGACAACTACGCACTAGCTGCTTAATAACCAGCTCAGCGCCTTCTGCCCGGTTAGTGCCTGTACGTCCGGATCACAGGAGTCACTTTACAGGACCGTAGATTCGATATGCTTGGGATTTAATCTATCAAAACTTTACTAAGCTGGTATCAAGTTTTCCATTTCTGTTAGGTAGCTTGATATAAGATTTTTAACAGAATAAGCATGTAGACCTCAGTGCAGAGGGCTTACGGACGCGGGTTCGATTCCCGCCGCCTCCACCAATTTAAAGATATTCATTCATTAATAATCAGCTATAAAATATGCTCAAAAACTTAAAAAAGATTGCACAAAAGAAAAATGATTCAGCTGAAATAGATCGATTTATTGTTTTTTTTGGCAGTGCTCTCCTATTAACCATTGTTATTACAATAGTATTGAATCAGGAGTGGAGTGAAACTGTTATACAAAAAACATTTGATTTTATTACTTATGAGTTCGGTATCCTATATATCATTATCATGAATATTGCATTGATCTTCCTTGGGATACTTGCTTTCGGAAAGCATGGAAAAATTATCCTAGGCCCTCCTGATACAAAAAAAGATTATTCAACATTCAGTTGGGCTTCGATGTTATTTTGTACAGGGATAGGCGGCGCAATCTTATACTGGGGAGCAACAGAATGGGTGTCCTATTATCAGAACCCGCCATACTCGATAACCCCTAAAAGCGACGAGGCAATTATATGGGCAACCAGTTATGGATCTTTTCACTGGGGCCCTCTTACTTGGACTCTTTATACTCTTCCAGCTGTTGCCTTCTGCATCTCTTATCATCATAAACAAATACCAATACTTCGCTTAAGCGCTGCTTGTAGCGGAATATTAGGAAGTTATTCTGAAAAATGGCCCGGCAAAATTATTGACTTATTCTTTATAACCGGATTAATAGGAACCTCTGCCACTGGACTTGCCTTTGCAGTAGAATTAACGACTTCTTGCATTACAAAGCTATCAGGCCTGCAGGATACCAAACAAATGCAGCTCTTTGTTATGTTTATCATCACGATACTCATTGCTTATAGTGTTTACAAAGGATTAAATCGAGGTATACGTGTTTTAAGTGTTATTAATGCAAGATTTGCTTTACTTTTAATTTTCTTCGTCTTTATCGTTGGACCTACTACATTTATCTTAGAAATGGGTGTTACCTCAATAAGTCATATCGCTCAAAATATTATCAAAATGCTTACCTGGACTGACCCTCTAGAAAAAGGTAACTTTGTTGAACAATGGACAGTCTTTTATTGTGCATGGGCTATTGCGCTTGGTCCTTTTATAGGAATGTTTATTGCCAAGATATCCAAAGGAAGATCACTTAGGGAAGTCATCTTTGGTATGATGTGCTGGGGTAGCCTTGGATGCTCTCTGTTTTTTATAATATTGGGTAATTATTCACTCGATTTAGAGTTATCAGGACAATATCCTGTGGTTGATCACGTTAATCGATTTGGCCAATCTTCTGCTATCGCAGCAATTATTGAATTGCTTCCAATGGGTTCTCTTTTACTGGTTTTCCTCGCTATCATTGGTGTGATATTTGCTGCGACTACATACGACTCAGCTTCATACGCTTTGGCCGCAGGCTCTACAAAAAGACTTAAGGCAGATGAAGAGCCCCAGAGAAACTTAAGAATTTATTGGGCTGTCTTCATGGGATTATTGCCATCTGCTCTGCTTTTTATTGGTGGGCTAGAAACGTTGAAGACTGCAACAATCATGGCTTCTTTTCCAATTCTATTTATCTATATACTTTTAATGCTGTCGATGCGAAAAATGCTAAAAAGTTCATCAGGCAAGCAGTAATTTAGCGTAATTTACCTGCACCAATTTGATATTTTTTTAATGCTTGAATAACCTCAATTAAGCAATTATCCCTGAGTTTTTCTAATTCTTCGATTGATTTTGTACCAGCCTGGAGCGCAGTGCCAGTCACCATCTTTTCGATCAACTCATCCGAAAGTTCTGGCGCTTTAAGTTTAGTCCAAGGCAGTTTTAGAGCAGGTCCAAATTGTTCTAACATGTGCCGCATTCCTGAATTTCCACCTGCCAAATGATACGTCAGACACGTCCCCATGATTGCCCACCGCAACCCAGGGCCATAGATAATTGCATCATCAAGTTCTTGGGTATTGGCTACGTCATCATTGATTAAATGAAGAATCTCTCTCCATTGCGCTTCTTGCAATCGATCAGACAAATAACCTTCAATTTCTTTCCTAACTACCAAGGGGTACATACCGATCGACGCATAAAACTCCTTCAAGAATCCAATGGTTGAGGTTGATGTTTTTTCTCCACCTACGATTTCAACTAGTGGCAATATATACACAGGGTTAAATGGATGACCAATAGCAAATCGTTCGGGATTTAAGTGAATACTTTGTATTTCAGTTGGCAACAGTCCAGATGAACTGGATGCAATAATTGTGTTTTCTTTAGCCGCATCGCCAATATGCTGATGAACTGCTTTTTTGATTTGTAAATTCTCGGGAACGGATTCTTGAACTAAATATGCATCCTCGCACGCTTCTATTAGAGTCGTAGTCGTTATTAGATTAGACATAACTGCTTTATCAGTAATACCGGATTTTTCTAACGTTGGCCAAAGCCTCTCTATATCCAATTTTAACCTAACATCAAAATCATTCGCCGGATCCCATGCCCTTACCTTTTTACCATGAGCGAGCAAACGTGCAGTCCATCCCGTACCGATCACTCCCGTTCCAATAATTGCAATGTGAGACATTTAGTAAACCCTTAATATAATAGCTATTATTAATATTGAGCTCTTAAAGCAACCCTTAGTGCTGACCAGAGCTCATCACGTTCCATATAACAACCCCGAATCCATCGGTCACCACTATTTTCGGTAAAGCCAGTTCTGCCATGAAGAACACGGCGGTTATCCATGCACATCATGTCGCCAGGCATTAATTTAAACTCAACTTTGTATTTAGGATCATTTGCGAGACGATAAAAATCTTTCTGTGCTTTATAAAGTTTATCCATTTCTTTAAGCTCGCCTCTTAAAGGAGCACGAAGCCAGCAGGTCCATCTTACTTCAATCAAATCACCTGTTTCATTATGTTGAAAAAGAGGTGCTTTAATCCGATAGTCTGATGATTCACCCTTACTGGCAAAATTCACCGGATTATCTGAAAGTATTTTATATATTTCGGGTTGTTTTTGTTTAAAACGTTCGGCAATTGCAAATCCATCTGTCAATGTTGAGAGTCCACCATCAGTCTCATTTTCTATGCAATACAACAGTTGCATTCCTGGGACATACTCCCTGGTTGAGAGATCATTATGAACCAGTAACTCTTCATTGGTGTATGCGTTGGAATCTGGGTCTTTGCGTGTTTTCACATCAAAAATCCTTCCAAAGTTA
>JAYZHY010000158.1:0-2619 GCA_036166115.1 Pseudomonadota bacterium
ACAAAATTTGTGAAGGTTAGGTGTTGGTTTTGATACATTCATCAGTTGGAGTTAGACTGAGGTTATGAAAAAACTATTCCTACTAATACTTCTTTCACCTCTTGCATTTGCTCAAGACGCAGTTGAAAGGAAAAACAGACCCAATATTGTTTTGATCTTAATGGATAATTTTGGATACGGTGAATTAGGTGTATACGGTGGCGGTGCAATACGTGGAGCCCCAACACCCAATATCGATAGCATTGCTCATGAAGGGCTTCAACTAACAAATTACAATGTTGATGCAATGTGTACACCATCACGTGCTTCTTTAATGACAGGTCGTCAATCTATACGTACACGATTACAGAAAGATGCACCACCAAGAGACCCATGGTATGGATTGACTTTATGGGAGCATACGCTTGCCGAACTTCTTTCAGATGTTGGTTATTCCACGGGTTTGTTTGGTAAATGGCATTTGGGGGATACCGAAGGTCGTTTTCCTACTGACCAGGGATTTGATGAATGGTGGGGTCTACCTAGATCCTCTGATAGATCTTTTTGGCCAGACAGTGCTTCTTATCAGAAAGATTCAGGGGCACAGTTTATGCATGTCATGACGTCCAAAAGAGGCGAGAAACCCAAAGAATTAGAAGTGTATGGACGCGAGAAACGGGCAACAATTGATCGAGAAATTACCAATCATGCTATTGATTTTATTCAAAGAAAAGCCAAGGGTGACAATCCATTCTTCGCTCTCATCCCTTATACACAAACACATACACCACATGATCCCCACCCAAACGCCAAAGGAAAGACCGGAAATGGTGATTTTGCAGATATTCTTGCCCAAACGGATGCTTATGTTGGTGAACTTTTAAGTGAGATTGAAGAGTTAGGAATTAGAGATAACACTATCTTTATCTTTACTTCAGATAATGGAGGTTATGGTGGGATTGGGAGAGAAGGATCTAATGGCCCATGGCGAGGCAGCCTCTTTACAAGTTATGAAGGTGCTTACCGAGTACCTTTTTTGATTCGATGGCCTGATCAGATACCACCGAGACAAAAATCCAATGAAATTGTTCATGCAATGGATGTTTACGGAACTTTAGCCAGTATGCTAGATCTTAAAATCCCCAATGATCGGATTATGGATAGTGCCGATCATTCGGATCTTTTTTTGGGTAAATCAGATAAATCTGCTAGAGAATCGATTGTTCTTTATATCGGCAATGAAATCGTTGGTGTAAAGTGGCGAAATTGGAAAATGTTATTCAAGGAAACCGAAAGGATCGGTGAGAAGGCTATCGCTGGAATTGATCCAGCATTTTATAATTTGTATAAAGATCCACAAGAACAAGAACGACTGCGGCATTATATACAAGATACCTGGATAGAAGTGCCGTTATATAATGTACTGGAAGAGCATCAAGCATCTATCGCAAAAGATGCTGGCGCACCAAATCCTTAGAAACAAAACTATTCTAGAAACCCTGGGTAAAATAGAGGTAATAATTAGTTTCATCCTTATTCTCATAAGGGAGTTCTTGGAATTGAGTGATACCTGAGAATCTTTGATTTGGTCTTATCTCGTAATCAAATCCAAGTGAAGCAACTGGTCGCTTACTGTTAAAACTTTCGGTTAAGCTCACTGCAGTTAAGCCTGAGATCCCCGTAGGTTCTATTTTAGAAACAGAATGACTGAGATCATGCTCTATACCTAGGCTGCCTTTGAAGGTCAATTCATCAGGCAGATTACCAAATTTATTAAGATCAAATTTTAATCCCAATAAAGCAGTAATCATTTCATCTTTGATCGCATTGAAACTAAGCGGTACAGAAATGCCTACTTCCGAATACGCATCTTGTTTACTTGTCGCTTTGCGGAATGCTAAATATGGATGCAGTATTATGTCATCATTAAATCTATAGCCCTGTTGGAATTCTATTACTCGACTCTTAGTTCCAATTTCAGTTTTTGCTCTTCCTTCTTCTGAAGATCCTACGATTTCGCGGATAAGGGTGGCATGCTTTTGTTGGAATGCAGTTGCTAATTTTATCTGTAATCCCAATCCATTTGAATATTGATTCCAAACAATTATTGTGCCTAAAAGCGGTGTTTTATCTGAAAGTTTAAATCTTCTGGGGGTATTGTGTTCGTAATTTCTATGGTAGAACCCGGCAACTCTAAGTGAGTCAGAAAATTTATATCCTGCAGTTAGGACAATTCCATTAGTTCTAGTTCTTGGGTTATTTATATGTGTATTTCTGCCACCAAGAGAGATACAGCCATTCCTCTTACCGAACGAATCACAATCATAAGTATTCATATTGGCAAAATTAACTTCAATAACTGAGTTAAGGTCATTGAAGCTGTCAATTGTATTTGATTTAACGCTGGTCTTTATAGATTCATCAGTATCAGGGGTAATATCAATCTTGTCAGCGATAATTAAGTTCCAAGTACTGTCTATGTTTTCAAGTGTCCAATTAATTCTGTCTGCACCGGAAACATGTGTTCCCGAGGTCCCACTGGTAATATTATTGGCACTGAGCCCACTCATCACCGCACCATAAGTTCCAACAGCTAAAGTTGAACTAGCATGCACGCCAAAATTAGTTGCCCCAGAAACA
>JAYZHY010000159.1:0-6743 GCA_036166115.1 Pseudomonadota bacterium
TAATGCATTTGCCGTCTCTTTTATTAATTTTATTGCAGATTCTGACTGATCAATAAAAGTACAGAGTTTGGCCCCACGTGACAAAGCCTCAAAGCCCAAACTTCCTGTGCCCGCATAAAGATCCAAACATCTGACCCCAAGGATATTCGTTGCTAGCCAGTTAAATAAGGTTTCTCTAGTGCGTTCTGATGTAGGTCGCAATCCTTCTACATCAGCAACTTTTAGTAATCGATTACGCCATTTTCCGGCTACAATTCTTACCCGGCCAGGATAATCATTAGGTGATGATTTATTTTTTTTTCTAGGCATAATCTAACTCAATCTTTTATATAATAAATTAATTAATAACCAGAAACATCAAATTGATTGATAATGAATGATCATACAGAAAACAAACCAACAAGTTTTTTCTCGAGATTGCGCAATGCTGTTGGAGGGAAAAAAAGCTTTGTTGCTGATAATTTACTAGGTTTATTCAATAAAAATAAAGTTGACGAGGAACTTATTGAAGACATTGAGTCTCAACTTATCATGGCCGACATTGGCATTGAAACCACAGAAAAGATAATTAGCAATCTTACCAAAAACTTAAAAAGAAACGTTGATAATACAGATGATGTAAAAGTAAATATAAAAGAAATAATGCTGTCCATCCTCAAACCAGTTGATGCTCCACTTATCGTTAAAAAAAATAAGGATCCTTTCGTGATTCTTATGGTTGGTGTTAATGGAGCCGGTAAAACAACTTCGATAGGTAAATTATCTCAAACTTTTTCATCGCAAAATTTTTCGGTGATGATGGCTGCTGGAGATACGTTTAGGGCTGCAGCAATTGAACAATTAGAAATTTGGGGCGAGAGAAGCAACGTTGAAGTTATTTCCCAAGAATCAGGTGCCGATCCAGCAGCTGTTATTTTTGATGCGTATGCATCAGCTAAAGCAAAAAATATAGATGTGTTGCTAGCCGATACTGCTGGTCGCCTACATACACAAAAAGGTTTGATGGATGAATTAATAAAAATAAAAAAGATACTGAAAAAACAGTCCCCAGAAGCGCCGCATGAAATCATGTTAGTACTAGATGCCAGTCTTGGTCAAAATGCATTAATTCAAGCCGAGAAATTTAATGAGGCTCTTGGGATAACAGGTATTATTATCACAAAACTCGATGGCAGCGCTAAAGGAGGAATTTTATTAAGCATTGCAGACAAACTAAAGATACCAATTCGTTTTATCGGAATTGGTGAAAAAGCCGAAGACATGCAAAAATTTGACCGGCAACAATATGTAAATGCTTTACTCAATTTTCCTGAAATTGATTAAATTCAGTTAAGATTTACAAATAACCTAAATTTACGCATATTTACGCATAAATTTTGATTGCTTTCAACTTGTTTTGGGCAGTCAATATAGATATAAGTAACTGTTTTTATTATAAATTTTAATAATGATGACTCTTTTTTATGTTTTTTTATTAGCACTCTTAATATCAGACTGCTAAAATTGCTATGTTATTGATAAATAAAAGATAATGATTTATGGATATAGCTTTACCAAAAGTAAATTATGATTTAATACAGGCGGGACCTGTAGGCAGCCTTGATGCATATATACAAGGTGTCGGGGCAATTCCTGTGTTAAGCAAAGAAGCAGAATCAGAACTTGCTCATAAATATAACAATGAAGATGATTTGAAAGCTGCGCGAGAGCTTGTAATGGCGCACTTAAGATTTGTTATACACATAGCAAAAGGTTACACAGGTTACGGATTGCCTCTTGAGGATCTTATCCAAGAGGGAAATGTGGGACTTATGAAGGCTGTAAAACGTTTTGACCCAGATTTTGGAGTTCGTCTTGTGTCATTTGCTGTCCATTGGATTAGAGCTGAGATTCATGAATATGTTTTGCGCAATTGGCGCATTGTAAAAGTCGCTACGACAAAAGCACAAAGAAAATTATTCTTCAATCTTCGTAAACACAAAAAAAGCTTAAGTTGGTTATCTCATAATGAAACCAAAGCCGTTGCTGAAGATCTTGGTGTTTCCACCACTGAAGTCACTGAAATGGAGAAACGCCTCAGTTCGCATGATATGACATTCGATCGAACAACAAATGATAATGACGACAAACAAAGCTTTACGCCAGCGGCATATCTACCTAGCCCAGATAGCGATCCAGCTGAGACAGTTGAAAAAGAACAATGGCGCAATTCAGCCATAGAGAAAATGCAAGAATCTTTGAGTATGCTGGACTCTCGTAGTCAAGACATACTTCAAAGTAGATGGCTAACTGAACAAAAAGAGACACTGCATGATTTGGCAAAAAAGTATAATGTTTCAGCTGAAAGAATTAGACAAATTGAGGCCAACGCAATAAAAAAATTACGCGTCTCTATGCAATAATTCAGTTTGATCTCTATTTAACTTTCAAAAATAAGTAATGTCATACAATTCAATATGACTGAAATGGATAAATGGCTAAACAATTACAGCCACACCCGCCAAAATATTCGTTATCCATTAATTTACCGGGCTTCAGTTCTTATCTTTCTGATCAGTTTCGTAGGAATATTGTGGACGATAGAAAAACCTCAAGAATTCGAAGTTATATCCCCAATATTGAATTGGGGTTTATTATTTCTAATGGCTGCAATTATTTATTATTTTATTATTTCCATTACCCTAGGACTTGGCATGATACCGTTTATAATGATGGTGATTGGTTTTTTTCTTTGGCTAGAAAATTCCGATTACTCTATAATAACAATTTCAATAGGTTTCAATATCATCAGTTTGTTTGGTCTTTATCAAGGTCGACAAAGGACTAATAATATTGAATCTCTGTTGGATGACGTACAAATGATAATTATTGGTCCAATTTTTATGTTATCAGAACTTATAAAAATACTTGAGACGAAAAAGCAATAAAATCTGGAGAAATAATGGCCAACTCTACTGAAACAAAAAAACAAAATTTAGATCCATTAGATCTTTTCGGTATCAGAAGCGATCTCAGTGAAGAAGAGTGTATGGTTAAAGATTCTGTTGCTCGTTTCGTTGATGAAAAAGTATTACCGATAATTAAAACTTCCTTTGAAGAACATAGCTTTCCTTCAGATCTAGTCTCTGAGATTGCTGCATTGGGTTTATTCGGCAGTTCAATCAAAGGCTATGATTGTGCCGGCCTAAATAGCATTTGTTATGGCTTAATATGCCAAGAACTAGAAAGAGGAGACAGCGGCCTAAGAAGCTTTGTTTCAGTTCAAAGTAGCTTGGTTATGTATCCAATCTTTACTTATGGTTCAGAAGAGCAAAAGAAAAAATGGCTTCCATCTCTAGCAAAGGGGGAATCCATTGGATGTTTTGGTCTTACGGAACCACAGGGTGGCTCAGACCCCACAAATATGAAAACACATGCCAAAAAGGAAGGTAATGATTGGATTCTAAATGGCTCAAAAATGTGGATTACAAATGGATCTATTGCTGACGTTTGTGTTGTTTGGGCAATGACAGATGAGGGTGTTAGAGGGTTTTTGGTAGAAAAAGATATGCCCGGATTTGATGCTCAGGAAATTCATAACAAATTCTCTTTGAGAGCATCTATCACAGCGGCCTTATTTTTTGATAATGTCAGAATTCCAAATTCGAATGTGCTACCTGGAATCGTCGGTATGAAGGGACCTCTTAGCTGTTTAAGTCAAGCAAGATATGGAATTTCATGGGGAGTAATTGGTGCAGCTCAAGCATGTCTTGAGGAAGCACTTAACTATTCAAAAGAACGTATCTTATTCAATAAACCAGTTTCACATACACAAACCATTCAACTTCGACTCGCTGACATGTCCAGAAGAATCACAACCGCTCAGCTTTTATCTTTCAAGCTTGGTAAATTAAAAGATGCAAGTAAGTTGACACCCTCTCAAATTTCAGTGGCCAAATGGAATAATTGTAGAATGGCACTAGATATTGCGAGAGATGCCAGAGATATACTCGGTGGAAGTGGAATAAGTGCCGAATATGTCCCTATTAGGCATATGCTTAATCTTGAAAGTGTTATAACTTATGAAGGTACCGAGACGGTCCATCAGCTAGTTGTTGGTAAAGAGCTAACTGGTATCAATGCATTTTAAGTTAAATTAATCGATACTCAGATCTTAAATAAAGAAATGTGGCGCATCGCAGCGCCTATGATCCTCTCTAATATATCTATACCGCTTGTTGGGATAACGGATACCGTAATAACAGGACACTTAGAAAATCCAGAATATTTAGCTAGTATTGCTGTGGCAACAACAATTATTGGTTTCTTTGTTGCCAGTATGAATTTTTTAAGAATGGGGACCACTGGTATAACGGCTCAATATTTTGGTGCAAAGAATTTCGATGGTTTCAGAACTATCCTGGGACAAACATTACTTGTTGCAATCTCAATATCTTTCATCGTAATTTTACTGCAAACTCAAATTAACCAAATAGGTCTTTTTTTAATTGGATCACAAGAAAGTGTTGCCTATTATGCTAGCCAGTATTTTTATATCCGTATTTGGGGTATACCCGCTACACTTATTAACTTTTCATTAATTGGTTGGTTTATAGGCCTCCAAAATGCATCTGCTCCTTTGAAGATGGTAATCGTCACAAACATCACCAATATCATTTTAAGCCTAGTATTTGTTTTGATTTTTCAAATGCAAATTAAAGGAATCGCCTTAGCTTCAGTAATTGCAGAAATACTTGGCATGCTCATAGGTTTTATATATGTCCTTAAAGAGCTAAAGATATATGAAGGTCAATGGATCTCTAACAAGATCCTAAAATTAAAAGAATATAAAAGGTTTATGCAAATCAACATCAATTTGTTCATTAGAACTCTCTCATTGATATTTGCCTTTGCTTTCTTAACTGCTCAGGGAGCACGATATGGTGGAATTGTGTTAGGAGCAAATGCCTTACTTATGAATTTTCAAAATCTTTTAGCTTATGTGTTGGATGGTTTTGCTCATGCAGCAGAGGCACTTGTAGGAAAAGCAGTAGGCAAGAAAGATTCTAAATTATTTAAATCTACAGTAAGTATCTGTTTAAGATGGTCAATTTATATTGCACTAATTTTTACCTTATTTTATATATTATTAGGGGATAATTTAATTTACCTAATAACTCATCATCAAAATATTCGTGATATGGCTATAGAATATCTTCCTTGGATGATAGTTTCGCCTATAGTCTCAGTTTGGTCTTTTTTATACGATGGAGTCTTCATTGGTGCTACTCGTTCCAGAGATATGCGTAATGCCATGTTAGTCTCATTATTAATGATTTTCTTACCAAGTTGGTATTTTCTTCAACCTCTTGGTAATCATGGTTTGTGGCTAGCTTTCACATTATTCATGTTCAGCAGAGGCGTCACTATGCACGTACTTTACAAAAGAATAAATCTCTCATCAGATTGATTATCTGTAGTTATTAAGATATTTGTTCATCCACAGCCCGCGACGCAGAATCAATCGCAGCATTCACGTAAGCGGAAGCCTCTGAATCTGAATTTGCAATTGAGATCCTACCAAATTGCGCTCGACCGATTTCATGAGGTGCTTCACCTTCCTTCCATTCTGGATCATGTAAAGAGTTGTACTCATAAGCATAACCGTGTGGCCAACGATTAACAGTAATAGATAGAATATCTGATTGCTTAAAACCATAATTACCCATCAATGACTCAAGTTGGCTACGAATTTGTTTTTCATAAGTTTCAAAAGATGTGGCATATATTATTTGTCGACCCTTTTTGTAGAGATCTCGTAGTGAATCTTTGGTATTTACCTGAAATTTTGGAATACTCATCAAAAATAAAACAACTGGATCTTCTGGTTTAGTGGGTGGTTGATACCCTCCGGTTGTAGTTGGCGGGGATACAGTTACGACATCAAATGGATCATTTGGGCATTGGATCAATTTCGCACCTATCTTTGAAAAAGATAACCCATCACTTAAATGAACATTCACCCATACTAGAGGTATCTTTTCGGCATATCTGATAGCCTCTTTTTGTGACTCAGGTAATTCAGGACAAAGATGAGGAATGATACTATTATAACAAGCTAAGATGCTGTGCTTACTCTTTACTCTGAGCGCTTCGCCATTTTTGATGTAATCAACATTCACACTACCATTGCCACTCTCTTTGACACCGACGACTGTGCTATTCAGTCTAAGGCGAACTGAATGTTCATATCGATCAAGCTTCTTATAATTGAATACACTAGTTGATATGTTATCAAAACTAACTTTATCAGTTGTTACTGCTGGTATTAATTTTTTGACCAATAACCTTGCAACAGAGGCATTACCATCAGGAAAATACAAAGATTCACTATCATCTGCTTTTTGCAAAATGTATTTAAATATCTTTGCCACACCACCCATTGATTGGAGGCCCGGCGCACCAAGAGATATTGCATCCATGATATTTACATGTTTACCATCAACGCCCCATATAAGCCTGATCATTGAGTAAAAGATATTTGCAGTATCTTCTTTCAAGCCAACTCTCAAAGTTAAAAATTGGTGATAAGTTGTTGAATAAATATACTCGTGCTTCTGCAAAAGTGTCAGATCATCAAGATAATCTACTTCTCCCGAAATAAATTGGATCAATTTTTTTTCCTCATTAGAATCAAGATTTAAAGATTGAATCGTGGCTTCAATATCCCCTATTCCTTGTGCAGTTAACATCCAGTTCCCTTC
>JAYZHY010000160.1:0-5973 GCA_036166115.1 Pseudomonadota bacterium
AAAAGTAGATGACACCAGAGAGTTACTGGATAACGTGCAATTTTCACCAACTCTGGGTAAATACAAGATTTACTTGATTGATGAAGTGCATATGCTTTCTAAACATTCGTTTAATGCTTTATTGAAAACATTAGAGGAGCCACCACCACACGTTAAATTCTTTCTTGCAACTACTGATCCAAAGAAACTACCAGTAACGGTTTTGTCTCGATGCTTGCAGTTTAATTTAAAGCGTATTTCACCAAAACTAATATTGAATAGATTGAGCTTTATATGCAAGGAAGAAAAGATTGCTTTTGAAGATAAAGCGCTTGCAAAGCTTGCAAGGGCCGCTGATGGAAGCTTGAGAGATGCATTGAGTTTATTAGATCAGGCCATAGCTTATTGCGGAGGAACATTAAATGATAAAGATATCTTAACAATGCTTGGTACGATTGATGGAAATTATGTTGAGCAAATTTTGAACTCATTGATCGATAATGATGGTTCAGAGTTAATGAAAGTTATCAATTCAATAGACCAATACTTTCCTGATTACGAGAATCTGCTCGGCGAGATTGCGGAAATCCTTCAACGTATTGCAATAATAAAACATACCGGTATAGACGAAAATTCAGAATATTTAGATTGTGATTTAAGTGGATATGCGCAAAAAATTTCTCCTGAAGATATACAACTGTTATATCAAATAGCAATTATAAGTCGACGTGATATCAATTTGGCGCCAAGTGAGAGGGCCGGTTTTGAGATGGCGATGCTACGCATGTTGGCTTTTAAACCGATGCATGATCGAGATATGGTGAAATCGAAAAGTAAGAAAAATCCAGGTAAATCTGAAGCAAAAGAAGAGACTGCACAAGATATCACTGAAGAAAGTAGTCAAAATAACGGTGAACTAGATCAACGTTTATCGCAAAAACAAAATCAAGAAGATTTAGTTTGGTCCGATTTGATCAATAAAATTAATCTTAATGGTACAACAAAAATTTTAGCTGATAACTGTGCTTTTATTAGGAAAGAGGATAATACAATTTATCTTAATCTTGATGAAAGATCAGTTTCATATAACAGTAAGGAGCGCCAGGAAATTTTATCAGACTGTCTTACTGAGCATTTCGGTGAAACTATTGAAATTGATATTAATGTAGGTTCACCTGATAAAGAAACACCAAGCCAAGAAAATCTTAGAAAGGAAAAAGAAAAGTTAGTGGCTGCCAAAAAAGGCCTTGAGACTGATCCCAAGGTTAAAGAAATTGAAGATATATTTGGTGGTGCAACTTTTGATCCGGATTCAGTGGTATTAAAAGATTAATGAATGGAGGATATAAAATGAGGAGTCAATCATGAAAGGTGGTATAGGCCAGTTAATGAAACAGGCCCAACAAATGCAGGAAAATATGAAAAAAGCTCAGGATGAACTTTCAAGTATAACGGTTACTGGTGAGTCTGGCGGAGGAATGGTTAGTGTTAAGATGACATGCAAGCACGAAATAAAAGAAATAAACATAGATGATGCACTGCTCGCTGATGAAAAGGAGATGCTTGAGGATCTTATAATTGCAGCATTTAATGATGCTTTAAGGCGGGTTGAGAAGAAAACTCAAGAAAGTATGGGCGGTATGACGTCAGGTCTTAATCTTCCGCCCGGTATGAAATTGCCATTTTGAGCAATACCATCATTAAGTTATGTCATATTCTCCATTAATTACACATTTAATTGAATCACTGCTTTGTATGCCAGGAATTGGGCGAAAATCTGCCCAAAGAATAGCGTTTCACCTCCTGGAAAGAGATAAGCAAGGAGCTGAAATACTTTCAGGAGCTTTGCATGATGCAGCGAGTAATATCCGTCATTGTGATAAATGCCGTATGTTTACCGATAGCGAATTGTGCAATATATGTATTTCAAAAGATCGAGATAGATCAACTGTTTGTATCGTAGAGTCGCCTGCTGATGTAATGGCTATTGAGGATGCTACTGGTTATAAAGGTATGTATTTCATATTAATGGGTCATCTATCACCCATTGATGGCATTGGACCCGAGGATCTTGGTTTAAACAATCTTGAACATCGATTCAATGAAGAAGATATTTCTGAATTAATTATTGCAACCAACTCAACTGTGGAAGGAGATGCAACTGCTCACTATTTATCAGGCATTGCGACAAAATATAATATTAAGGCTTCAAGAATCGCTCATGGCATACCACTTGGGGGCGAACTTGAATATGTGGATGGCGGGACCTTATCTCATGCTTTTTTTGGTCGAAGGGACATGGAGTGAATCTTGAATAGCAAAACATCTGAATGCTTATTTTGTGGTATCGCATCTAAAGAGACCTCTGCAGACATAATATATGAGACTGATGAAGTTATTGCATTTAATGATATTGACCCAAAGGCGCCAATTCATTGCCTTATTATTCCAAAAAAACATATATCAACAATTAACGATATCGAAAAAGGCAATAGCGCTATTGTCGGTTTACTTTATGAGGCAGCCGCTATCATATCTAAAGAACTAAATGTTGCGGATGATGGTTACCGAGTAGTAATGAATTGTAATAAAGATGCTGGACAGACCGTTTTTCACATTCATTTGCATTTATTAGCTGGTAGAAAACTAATTTGGCCACCTGGTTAGTATTTTAATTTATTGGATTGCTTAACTTCATTAATCAAGCGCTTATAGCTTTCATAGCGCCTTTCATTAATCAATTTGCCTTTTAATGCTGACTTAACTTCACAATTATTTTCTCTGATATGCAGACAATCATTGTATTTACAATGCATTCCATGCTTCTGTATTTCGATAAAACTTGAAGCTACTTTTTTTTCCGAATCAATACTAGGTATAAACTCTCGGACACCTGGAGAATCAATTACGCTCCCGCCATCAGGGAGGTCGATCATATTTGAATTTACTGTTGTGTGTTGTCCTATGGATGTTGTGGTTGATATCATTTTTGTGGATTGTTCTGAGTTACAAGAGATGTTATTGATTATAGTTGATTTCCCAACTCCCGATTGACCTACAAATATAGTGACATTATTTTTTAATTGTAGATTTATTGCATTTAGATTTATTTTCTTTTTGGCGCTACAGGCAATTACTGGATAACCAATCTCCTTGTAAGAATTTATTATTATTTTTGTTTCTTGATTGATCCAATTTAAATCTTCTTTATTAATAATGATGCAGATTTTAATGCCCATTAACTCAGCTGCACCAATATAGCGATCCACAATAAACCAATCTGGTTTTGGTGGGTTGCCAGTAGTAATTGCCAGCATAGATAGATTGGCGGCAATTGATTCTTTTTTTCTGTTTTGGTTGTATCGGGTGAGTTCATTTTTTCTTGAATGAATCTTATGAATAATCTTCTCGGGTTCGTTTCTTTCTGAAACAATTTCAACCACATCACCGCAAACTGGTTTTAAGATCTTTCCTTTGATCTTGGCATTATGGATTTCCCCATCCGTTGTTTTTACCAGCATTCTTCGACTGTATGTGCTGACGATTAATGCTAATTGGCTTACATTAGAATTCATTTAAGGGTATGTTATAACGCTATTTATTTGATTCATAGTTTATTATGCTGTGATATTTTATAAAACTGGTTAATATACTTATTGTTGATTGAAGCGTGCGTTTAATAGAGGCAAATAATGCAAAATTCCAAGGCTATAAATAAATCAAAAAATTTAATATGGATTGATCTTGAGATGACTGGTCTTGATACATACAATGACAATATCATCGAAATTGCTACTATTGTCACAGATTATAACCTCAAAATTGTGGCTGAAGGACCAGCATTGGTTGTAAAGCAATCCAAAGAAATTATGACTGAAATGGATGAATGGAATACAACTCATCATGGTAATTCTGGGCTTACCGAGAAAGTTCTTCTAAGCAATATTTCTACTAAGGATGCTGAAGCTCAAACATTATCCTTTCTAATGGAATATGTAAAACCAGGTGTTTCCCCTATGTGCGGGAACGGTATATGTCAAGATCGAAGATTTTTAGCCCGTGAAATGCCTGATTTAGAGGGATTTTTCCATTATAGGAATCTTGATGTGAGCACTATAAAAATTCTTGCTCAGATTTGGGAGCCGAGCATCGCAAATAGCACAAAAAAAGAATCAAAACATAGAGCTCTAGATGATATTAAAGATTCAATAAACGAATTAATCTATTATAAATCCAATTTTATTCGTACTGGAAATCAATAATTATAATGGAAAATCCAGATGCTCCTTCGACTCGAAGGAATAGAGATCCTATACTAAAAATTCTAACTAAAGAGTTAATCAATGCATCTGAAATTCTTGAGATCGGTTCTGGAACTGGCCAACATGCAGTTTATTTTTCTAAGAATTTGAGTCACGTAACGTGGTATACAAGTGATCGTTCAATAAATCATCCTGGGATTAATTCTAGAGTAAAATCTTATAAGGGTTTAAACCTAAAATCACCCATTGATCTGCATATTGGGAAAAATGAGAAGGATGTACTGCAGCATTTTGATAATATTTTCTCATCCAATACATCTCATATCATGAGCTATGAAAATGTAAAAAGGATGTTTAGATTGGTTGGACGTTTATTACGTTCAGAAGGAAAGTTTTTCCTTTATGGACCATTTAAGATTGGAGGTAAATTTACCAGCAAGAGTAATGAAGAATTTAATGAAACGTTAAAGATACAGGATTCTTTTATGGGGTTAAGGGATATAGAAGGATTGCATCGTCTGGCATCAAAGTCTGGATTAGAAAAATATGAATTTTACGAAATGCCTGCAAATAACTATTTATCGGTCTGGATTAAAATTTAAGTAATCGGTTCTTATACTTTTTTGCCAGCTAAAGCCAACCATGTTTCGATAACTGTATCTGGGTTTAATGACATGCTTTCGATATTTTTTTCAACCAACCAAGCCGCTAAATCTGGGTGATCAGAAGGACCTTGACCACATATCCCGATATATTTTTTTTGTTTTAAGCATGCATCTATTGACATTGATAGCATTTTTTTAACTGCTTCATCACGTTCGTCAAATATATCGGCAACTAGGCTTGAGTCTCTATCAAGACCGAGTGTGAGTTGCGTCATATCATTTGAACCAATTGACATGCCATCAAAATGCTCTAAAAATTCTTCAGCGAGAAGCGAATTTGAGGGCAGTTCTGACATCATAATAATTTTTAAATCTCTATTTCTCTTTAAATCATTTTCTGCAAGTAGATCTATAACTTCTTTTGCTTGCTTGACAGTTCTAATAAAAGGGATCATTAATTGTACGTTATTTAAGCCCATATCATTGCGGACTTTTTTTATCGCCATGCATTCTAAGTCAAAACAATCACGAAAATCTTTGGACACATATCGTCCAGCACCTCTATATCCAAGCATAGGATTTTCTTCTTTAGGCTCAAAGAATTCTCCTCCTATAAGATTTGCATATTCATTGGATTTAAAATCAGACATTCTAACAATTACAGGTTTTGGTGAGAATGCTGCCGCAATAGTTCCTATGCCTTCTGATAATTTATTAATAAAGAATTCTACTGGATCATTATAACCAGCTATTTGTTCATCAATTATTAATTGAGTGTCTTTATCCATATTATTGTATTGAAGCAATGCTTTAGGATGGATACCGACCATGCGATTAATGATAAACTCAAGACGAGCTAATCCGACGCCATGATTTGGAATGGACGAGAAACTAAATGCTCGATCTGGATTACCCACATTCATCATAATCTTTACTGGTACTTCAGGTAGTGAATCAATTTCAATATGTTGTTCTTCAAACTCTAGAATACCCTCATAGATAAAACCTTCATCACCTTCAGCGCAGCTTACAGTCACTGCTTCTCCGTCAGAAACTGATTTTGTGGCATTATTGCAGCCGACAACTGCTGGAATACCGAGTTCTCTTGCAATAATTGCAGCGTGACA
>JAYZHY010000161.1:0-11363 GCA_036166115.1 Pseudomonadota bacterium
TACCATATGAAAATGCGCCACAACGAAATAGGTATCAGATAAGGGTAAATCAACTACTACATTGCCTAAAAATATTCCAGTCAAGCCGCCGTGAATAAAAGTAAAAATAAATCCAATCGCAAAGAGCATTGGCACTCTAAGATGAATATTGCCTTGCCAGAGTGTCAATACCCAGTTGTATACTTTCAAGGCAGTTGGAACAGCAATAATAAGTGTGGTTGTAGCAAAAAAGAATCCAAAATAAGGATTCATACCGCTGACATACATATGATGTGCCCATACAACGAAGCTTAAACCTCCAATTGCCAAAATCGCCCAAACCATCATCCTGTAGCCAAAAATGTTTTTTCGAGCATGCGTCGCAAGCACATCTGAAACAATCCCGAAAGCGGGTAGCGCCACAATATAGACCTCAGGGTGACCAAAAAACCAAAATAAATGCTGAAATAATATTGGGCTGCCATCATTATAACTTAGACTTTCGCCAGCAGATATCATTGCTGGCATAAAGAAACTAGTTAAAATTGTCTTATCTAAAATCATCATAATCGCACTCACAAGCAGGGCAGGGAAAGCAAGCAATCCTAATACGGTTGCCATGAATATTCCCCAGACAGATAAAGGCATTCTCATGAGTGTCATACCTTTGCAACGAGCTTGCAATACAGTGGTTACGTAATTCAAACCTCCCATGGTAAAAGCAACGATAAATACTGCCAGCGATACAAGCATTAATATAATTCCCATATCCACGCCAGGCGTGCCATCTGATATTGCTTGTGGTGGATAAAGAGTCCACCCTGCACCAGTTGTTCCACCAGGTACGAAGAAACTGGCCAACAAAATCAAAACAGATAGCAGATACACCCATACGCTGAGCATATTCAAAAAAGGGAACACCATATCTCGTGAACCGCACATTAAAGGAATTAGATAGTTACCAAAACCACCAAGGAAGAGTGCGGTCAGAAGGTATATCACCATGATCATGCCATGCATGGTGACAAACTGGTAATAACTTTCAGGATTTATCATAGCAAAACTATTCGGGAACCCTAATTGTAATCGCATTAACAAAGACAGCCCTAATGCAATCAAGCCAACTAAAATAGCGAGTCCACCATACTGGATTGCGATGACTTTGTGATCTTGACTCCATATGTACTTTGTAATAAATGTATCCGGGTCATGATGGTCCTGCTCATGATCGCGATCAGCTATCGCTACATAGGTCATTTGTTTCTCCTATTTTTTCCTAATTTAATCTTGAGTATGTTTTTATTCATTTAATTATAATGTATTTATATACGCCACAAGATCATTAATCTTCTTATCATCTTGCAAGATTCTTGCCATGAAACCCATTTGTTTTCCATAATAGTCTTTGGGGTGCTCCCCTCGAATCCCTTGTTTAAAATTCTGTAATTGTCTTTCTAGATACCAATCCGTCATGCCTGCCATTCGAGGTGCATTCATCTCTTTAATTCCTTGAGCATTTTGACCATGACAATATGCACAAACGGCATAAGTCTTTTTACCGCTCTCAATATCGCCTTTTATTGTTTTTGGAGCCGGATCATCGGGCAAACTCTGAATATGGGCAATAACATTGTCCATTGCCTCATCATTAAAAAGTGTCAAAGTCATCGGCGCCATTTGTTGCCCATATACATCATCTTTATGCAAGCCACGAACACCTTCTTTGTAATTTTCCAATTGCTTTCTAAGATACCATTTGCTTTGTCCGGATATTTTAGGAGCATTCAATGCAACCATGCCTTCGCCTTGTTGGCCATGACAGGCCGCACAGACCGCATATTGCATTGCTGCCAAATTTGGTTCAGCATTATAAGCCAAGCGTACTTGTGTATCTGAAAAAGTTGGATTCGATGCAATCCAATTTTCATAATCTTGTGCTTCCTCTACAATCACAGCACCTCGCATTGTGTGATGCGCTATACCACATAACTCTTCGCACAATAAATCATAACGGCCAGCCTTGGTTGGTGTAAACCACATACTGGTAACCATGCCAGGTACCATATCCATTTTTACTCTAAATTCAGCAACCGTAAAATTATGCAGCACATCTTTTGAGCGTAAATTTAAATTAACGGGCACATTAATTGGTAAATGAAGTTCTGGGCTGCTGATTAATATATCGTCCTGACCTACTGGGTCATCATAATCCATACCAAAAGGATTTTCCTTGGTTATAAGTTTAGCGCTGACGTTTCCAAATTCTCCATCTTCACCAGGCAATCGATAGCTCCAGTGCCACTGCTGACCAAGAACTTCAACTTGCATGGCATTTTCTGGTACATCAACAAAACGCCCCCATACAAAAAGGCCTGGTGCCAACATAGCGGCAATTCCAATGGAGGTAAATACAGTTAACCAAGTCTCAAGTTTGGTATTTTCTGGGTCATAAGTAGCGCGTTTTCCTGGCTCTGCCCTGTATTTAATGACTGCATAAGCCATAAATAGATTGACCGCAACAAAAACAAAACCTGTGACCCAGAAAGTGATATCAATCGTATCATCTATAGCGCTCCAATTAGAGGCTAGTGGAGTGAATGTCCATGGACTTAAAATGTGAAATACTAGTGAACCGATAACCAAAAGAATTACAACAATTGCTATAGGCATGTGAGGTGTGTCCTTTTTTTTTAATTAAACCCTCAAAACAGCGACCTTAATAATGATAGGTGCGCACCAATTATTTTAAACACATCCAGTCAGATTGTTATTTATTACTCAAAATTTCTGTTTTGGAGAATAAAAAATATATATTTTTCAATTATTTAATAAGATAGTAATTATTCTTATTTCTTAAAAAAAAATGTTTTTATTTCCTATAAAAATCTAACTTACTGGGCAATATAAAGTATATATAAAATGATTTCTACCACTAATAATTTTTGATTACTATGTGAAACCATTACCAACAAAAATCAGAAAAACTTTTCTTATAATTATTTTAATTTTAAATACGAAGAACTTACTTTTGGCTTGATTTAGGTCAATAATTAATCAAAGAGAATGCCTAAATATTAGCTTTACCCTTCAAAAGTTGTTTTCCCTCCGAGGACTGTTTTGAGTATTTTTATATTAACAATTTCATCGGGATTTACCTCGTGAGGGTCCTTTTCCAAAATAACAAAATCAGCCAACTTTCCAGCTTCCAAAGAACCTTGTAAGTCCTCCTCGAAGGAGGCATAAGCACCATGCATAGTGCATATCCGCATTGCATCTGATACGGAAATTTTTTGATCAGGGCCCCATACACGACCACGGACATCTTTTCTGGTCACCATGCTTTGAATTGCCATCATTGGTTCGTATGGCCCCGGCGTATAATCAGAAGCCGGTGCTACTGGAATTCCAGCATCAAGGAAACTTCGATGTGCAAACATTTTTTGCATCTTCTCGTAACCATAATCCACCCATTTGTTCCCATGGTAGTAAACATAAGTATAAAAAGGAGTCGGTATTACACCGGCTGCTTTTATTCGAACTAATAATTCATCATTGACTAAAGAACAGTGTTCAATACGATGCCTTGGGTTTACTCCTTTATGATTTTTCAGTACTTTTTCATAAGCATTGAGAACCATATTTATGGCAACATCTCCATTGGCGTGAATACCAACTCTAAAGTCATGTGCAACGGCATCATCAACCGCTTCGTATATCTCATCTTGAGTCATGGTTAAAATACCAAAATCATTTGGTTTGCCTTGATATGGGGTACTCATACTCATGGTTCTTTCTGAGGCAGAACCGTCGGCAGAATACTTCACGGCACCGATACGAATCATTTCATCTCCAAAACCTGAACCAATACCTGCAGTTTTTAAACCATCAAAAATTTCACTTCCTCCTTTTGGCATAAAGGAAACTCTAAAATGGAGTTGATTGTTTCTTCTTGCGTCTTGATACGCAATCAAATCATCTCTGGTGCCGAAGGCATCGGTCGTTGAAGTTAATCCAGACGCTGCCATATTTTGAGAACTAATTCGCGCGGCTTCTTGGCGCACGCTGCGATCTATTATTGGCCATACTCCAACCTTAAAAAAGGCATCGATTGCATGTTCTGCGACCTTTCCAGTAAATTCTCCATTTTCACGATAAAATTTTCCTCCCACTGGGTCAGGCGTATCCATTGTTATTCCTGAAATTTCTAACGCTCTCGAATTGACCACAGCAGTGTGTCCGCCTCTATGAGCAACATAAACAGGATGATTCTTAACTGCTTGATCAATATCTTTTCGATTTAAAGGTCGTTCATCAATAAATTTAGTGTCGTCATACATAACACCTCTCACCCAATGCCCCGGTGGTGTTTGTGCAGCTTTTTGAGCAAGCACTTTTTTTACGTCTTCGATTCTGGGTAAATTTACATTAACGCCCACCGCTTCTTCTGCAAACAGTGGGTGACTGTGTGCATCAATAAATCCTGGTGTAATTGTGTGGTTTCTTGCGTCAATACGTTCCGTACTTGCACCAGCAAAAGGTAACACTTCCTCCAAATCGCCTACAGCCAAAATCCTATCGCCCTTTATGGCCATTGCCTCGACAACTGGGGTGTATGAATTCATGGTTAAAATTTTGCCCACTACAAGCATATCTGCCTGACCAGTTACATATTCAGCGGCCAGTCTACTTGGAATGAATGACCCACTTAAACCTAAAGGCAATGCGGCTGCAGTGCCTCCTAAAAAAAACCTTCTTGAAAAATTACCCATCTTGGTTTCCTTGTAATTATGTGTTGAAGAAATTCTTCATTAAGCGCTTTGTTTTATATCAATTTTCTGTATTGATCCATTCACCGAATCAACCAGAAGTGAATGATTGTTGTATCTTAATACCCAAAATAACTTATATATTAATCCTTCTGCTTTCATTGAAACATTATAATTTGATATAGCTTTGAATTTTCGACTTAAATGATTTATCACATAACGTTTTGCTGCTGATTGAGCATCATTGTATTCGGTCTTTGTGGTCATTAGATCGCACGACTTAATCATCATGTCTTCCGATCCAAAAGGATCACTCGTTGCAGCATTTCCATTGCAACCATCCACAAGACAATCAATCGAAAGCCTCTTGTGACCGAGTAAAAAAGGCGTTTCGTATTTTGCTTTAAAGTGAAGATAAGGATAAAAAGATCCTGTAATATCTGGCTCCTCATTATGTGGTTGAGTTAGCTTGCCAATTATTTTGGCCTCATGAGACGAAATATTGAACTTAATCGCTGTTATCAAATATTCTTGTTTCATGATTTGTTTCTCAAAAAATTCTCTATTTCGATTGCTTCATTAGAGAGTGTTGATTTGGAGTCAGGTATTGTATTCTTCGGTATAGGTCGGATCTTCGCTGACTCTTCCATCAATTTAAGAATATCTATAGGTACAGGGTATTTATTTTGGGTGATCAAACTTACTAATATCATTGTCAAAGTAGAAGAAAATACGCCGGCTACCATAGGTGCGATCGTAGTCAGAGCTGCAATCTCTAGAAACTCCCAAAAGAAGGCGGTTGATGCGCCCACAATTATTGAAGCTAATGCACCTGGGGTATTTGCTTTCTTCCACCATACTGCACAGACATATGCCGGAAGAAAAGCACTTCCAAGAACTGATGTGGCAAATATTACAACATTAAATACCGAGGGTGGCTCTACCAATGCTATAAAATAGCCAATACAAGCAATAACCAACACCAAGCCCCTTGAAACCATAACCATCTGCTTCTCTGACGCTTCTGGATTAACAAATCTCTCATATAGGTCTCGAGCTGCGATAGTTCCAGTCTGCAATAATAGGGAATCTGCTGTGGACATTATTGCCGCCATAATCGCTGCCATTACCAGTCCAGTTGCTGCGGCCGGTAATAATTTACCAGCAACCTGAAATATAGCCATTTCTGGATCAGAAATATCCGGTATGATTAAAATCGTAAATATTCCAATCAAATAAGGGGTCGGCACAAAAAATAAATTCCACAGTGTGGCCCAAGCACCTGCCTTTCTTGCAGTTGATGGGCACTTCATAGCCATGTGTCTGGTTACAACATGTGGCCAACCAAGATAACCAACTGAAAAGATCATTATGGCACCAGCAACTACCCCCCACTGCCCCTCAAAGCCCATGTCTTTTCCCCAGACAGAAAGTAAGCTCGGATCCAAAGCATGAATCATATTATTTGCTGAAGTAAAACCACCCAAGTCATAAAGAATCGCAATAAATATCCAAAGCACGCCAAACAGCATAATCAAACTTTGGAAAAAATCGGTATAGGCAACCGCTAAATAACCTCCCATAAAGGTATACAAAACAATGATTGATACTGCTATGGCCAATGCAACTGGGTAAGGTATACCTGTTACCAATGCCATACCTTTTCCACCGGCAATAAATTGTGCGAGCACATAAAAGCCGAGCAAAAAAATAGTTAATGAACCGGAAAAAATCCTTAAAGTTGTTGATGGGTAACGTTTCTCTAAATATTCAATAGCAGTTAAAGCACCTAACAACTGAGACAGCTTCCGCATTCTTCGACCTATTACTGAGAAATTTAAGACTCCGCCTCCAACGTCTCCGGCAGCAAACCATAATGCCCAATAACCCTGTAAATAGCCGAGACTTCCAGCACCAAGGAACATAAATCCACTCATAGATGTCGTTTGCAGTGTAAGAGCAGTTGTGGCTGGGCCAATCTTTCTTCCGCCTAACAAGTAACCTTCTAAATTATCACTGCCGCCATTTCGTAAAGCCCAATAACCAATTCCAAGCACAACTAGATAATACAAAACCAAAAAGAAGATCACTGTTGTATTCAAGAGCGATCCTTATCATTAGATTCTTCTGGCCATCTTCTTGATATAAACAAAAAAACAAAAGTATAAATTATCCAAAAAATAGGAAACCCAAAAACCAAGATATTTGTTTCTATTGGCAGTCCAAACATTTTTCGTCCTTATTAAATTAAAACAGATAAATCAAAATTATTGCTAACAAATATTATTAAGAACCTTCTTAAGCTGCTGCAAAAAGAAATCGGCATTCTCTCTTGAAAAAACCATCGGAGGTCTGAGCTTTAGAATGTTCTCATCTGGCCCAATGGTATTAGTTAGTATTCCGCATTTCTTTAACTCTTGTACCACATTTGATGCTGACTGGGTAGCTGGCGTTCTTGAACTATCTTTGATCATTTCAACAGCCAAAAAGAATCCTTTACCTCTTACATCTCCAATAAGATCGTATTTTGATGAAAGTGATTTAATGCCTTTTTTCAAATAAGCGCCAACAATTAATGCATTTTCTTGGAGGTTCTCCTCCTCAATTACATCCAATACCGCCATCCCTGCTGCACTTGATACTGGATTTCCGCCAAAAGTGTTGAAATATCCTGTTTTTTTGGCAAATTTTTCTATTAAATCTCTTTTAATTACTGTTGCTGCCATAGGATGGCCGTTGCCCATTGGTTTGCCCATGGTAACTATATCGGGGACAAAACGATCAGATTCAAAGCCCCAAAAATTCTCACCGGTTCTACCAAAACCTGGCTGCACTTCATCAGCAACGAAAACACCTCCGGCCTTATTAACAATTTCTGCAGCCTTCTTTAAATACCCTGAAGGTACCTCTACAACACCGCTACTTGAGATAATAGTATCAATGATAAAAGCAGCCAATTTAATTCCTCTTTTCTTTAATTCTTGAATGGCAAGTTCGACATGATTGGCATATTTCTGGGCCGCATCTTTATCACGATAAATTCCTCGATACACATCTGGAGCAGGAACAGTAACCACATAATCTGAACGATCTTTTGGTGTATTGTCTTCGGTAGATATTTCAGCAATGGCATAAGAATTTCCATGATAAGACTCCTCAGTGACAATTAAACCGGTGCCTTGTGTACAGGTACGAGCAATCCTCAAAGCAAGCTCATTGGCCTCTGTTCCAGTGCAACTAAACATGGCAACATCAAGCTCACCAGGAAATTTATCTAACAATCTTTCGGCATAATCCAATACATTGGTGTGCAGATAACGAGTGTGTGTATTTAAAATTCCAACCTGATTCCTTATCGCCTCTACAACCCTAGGATTACAATGTCCGACATGAGGCACATTGTTGTACATATCCAAATAAGGTTTATCATCTTGATCAAAGAGCCAAGCCCCTTCTCCACGCACAATATTAATTGGTTGATCATAGAACAAACGATATGCTGGACCAAGTAGCCTTTTGCGTCTATCCAGCATTTGATTTGGGGAGGGATTATCTCTATTAATTGTCAATTTTCCATCTATAAGATTGATTGTTGTTTCAGTTAAAAAACCAGATTATTCAGGCTTTGCGAAAAAGCCTGCAATCGTTCCCGCTACAAGCAAAAAAATACCCATACAAAAAAGGAACTCGGGGTAACTGCGAGTAACTGCACAGTAACAAGATGCAGTAAAGTTAATAGCCTGAAAAGTATTGATGTAAAAACCGTCACGTTTCATCATTTTAGGGAACTTAAACGTTGAAACCATACACCCAGTTAAGACAACCATAAAAATTGGTACCAATAGGTTTATAAGATCCGCATCCAAGTCAGCTTGATAACGCATCAACAAAATAACTGCCGTAGCTGTAAGCCCTGCTCCAGCCCCAGTAATTGGTAATCCAGAAAACCACCCTTTTATGGGTTTGTCATTGGTAATATTATATCTTGCCAAACGTAAAGCTCCGGCAAGAACGAATACACTCACTGACAATGAAAGAACCCAAAATTCATTTGAGTATTGATCCAAACCATTAATATGAAGAACGGCATTTAACATTATTATGGCAGGTGCAACACCGAAGGAAATAAGATCAGCCATTGAATCAAATTCAGCTCCAAAGGGAGAAGTTGCATTCAGCAATCTTGCAGCCAATCCATCCATCACATCCAAGATACCGCACCACACTATCATCCAAGCCGCTTGCTCAATATTTCCATGTTGACTGGTAATGATTGCCGCAAAACCCAATAATAAGCTGGCCGCGGTAAATATATTTGGGATGCTATAACGTACAATTTTTTTCAATGCAAAACACCTGAGTCCAGATTGGGAAAAAGATTATAACATTTTTAACAATATTGCTTAACTCAAGAGTCATCCAATATAATTTCACGTAATTGCTCTTCATCCAGCACTCTTACTTCCTTTCCATAGGGCCAAATAACTAAAACACGAACCCCATTTTCAGAACTGGATCTGTGAACAACCAAATCGGGTTTTTTTACAACTCCTAACATACCTGGCTCTAATATATGTGACACCCCGTTCACGATATGATCGAGCTTTCCTTCAAGAACATACAAGAGCTCAAGCTCATGCATATGCGCAACATCTTGGTACCCTGGCGGAAAATACATCTCTGCAACTTCAATGCCTTGAACTCCAAAATTAGCGGCTTCAAGCAATATCTTGATCCATCCAATACCCTGGTTGTCATCCCATTCAAGCCGCCTTGTTCCAGATGATTCTTGGGAATAATCCGTTATATTCGGAGTTTTATTCTGCTTAGATTCTGAACAACTTAATATGACGCTCAACATCAAGCCAAAGATAAAAGAATATTGATAAATTCTTACGGATTTCATAATAAACCTTCCAAATATTACATAACAAAATTATCTTTCATAAACGATTACCCCATTCACTATAGTGAAAAGGATTTGACCATCCAATATATCAGCAGGACTATCATCTGATAGCAGAAAAGGATCAACATTCATAACGCTCAAATCAGCCCATTTTCCTGTTTCAATGATGCCGGTAATATCTTCTCTAAAACTGGCATAAGCCGACCATGACGTATACCCTCTCACCGCTTCATCTACATTTACTGCTTCTTCCTTATACCAACCACCCTCAGGCTCAGAATTCTTATCTTGACGTGTAATGGCAGCATGCAATCCGTAAAATATATTGTGATCAGATCCAGGATTATCGGAATTAAACGTCAATTTGGTATTGCTTTTTCTAAGAGAGCGCCATGCATAGGCTCCTTTTATCCTCTCAGACCCCAATCTATCTTCAACCCAAGTTTTATCTTCAACTGCATGAGGTGGCTCCATTGAAGCAATAATACCTAACTGACCTAGCCGTGGAATATCATCAGGATGGATAATCTGAGCATGCTCAATCCTATGTCGATTCATTTTTGTCGCAGGTGATTGTTTAAATACATTCTCCAAAATATCAAGAGTCTCTCGATTTCCAGCATCACCAATAGCATGGATTGCTACCTGGAAACCTCGCTTCATTGCTTTTGCCATTAACTCTTGATTGAAGCCGTAACCGTCTCCACTGATTCCCGTGTGACCCGGTTGGTCGGAATAATCATAAAGTAATCTTGCTCCTCTAGATCCCAATGCGCCATCATAATATGCTTTAACAGTTCTGGTGACGAGCATGCTATCTAAGTCCTGATCGGGGCCTTTTTCAATCCAGTGCCTCATTAAAGGTTCGTCCCTAAGTGATAACATGCCATAAACTCTGATTGGTAAGAGATTGTTTATCTCTAACTGTTCCAATGCTTCCATCATTTCTGTATCTAAGCCTGCATCATGCACAGCAACATAACCATCTTCTGCCATCTTATTTAATCCCGCTAATGCTCGCTGCATCATTGCATCCTTCGAAGGGGCGGGTATTGCTGAACGTATTACGGGTACCGCACGATTTAAAAAAAGTCCATTTGGTTCTCCATCGAGACCCGATCGGATTTCACCACCAATAGGCACTTCAGTTTCCGAATTAATTCCAACTTCATCCAAAGCTTTTTGATTTGCTAGACCTGCGAACCCATGCAAACTGGCCAAGAAAACTGGGTGATCTGGAACAACTTTAGATAGTAAAGATTTATCAGGATATCTATTTGCCCAAACTCCTTCATCCCATCCCCGCCCAATTATCCAATCGCCTTTGGGTGTATTTTTTGCGCGCACTAAAACCTTTGAAACCATCTCCTCTTCGGTATCAACACCTACCAAATTGATTCTCTCAAGAGAAGCGCCGACACCAAAAACGTGTGTATGAGAATCCACCAAACCTGGTAAAACAGTTGCCCCCGCAAGATCAATAATTCTTGTCTCATCTTGCTTGTATTTAAGGGCTTCGGTTGTGCTTCCGACATAAGCAATTCTATTTCCCTCAATAACAATGGCACTGGCATCGGGTGACCATCCTTCTTCATTTGGGGCCTCATCTGACAATGTACCGTCAACCTCTGGTTCGTCCCATTGCATTGTATAAACACGTCCATTTGTAAGGATAATATTGACATCTGGTTGCTCTTTTTCTTCAGAAG
>JAYZHY010000162.1:0-2598 GCA_036166115.1 Pseudomonadota bacterium
AAAATTGATGAATATAGTGAAACTCTTAAGAGTTGGGCAAATGAAGAAAGTGATTATAAAATTGATTTCTCAAGGGTTAAGATTCAATGGACTTTGAATGGTCCGGAGTTAATCTTTTTAAAACCTGCAATAAAAGAAAAGATATCCAATAAGACAATCATCAGCACTCATGAGGTACGAGCTGAAATTGACGTGTTTTCCTTTCTTTTAGACCGATCTTTAGCATTAGATCAATTAAAATTGGATAAGATTGACCTGCACTTAAGTTACACAAAGGAAGATGGGTTTTTATTACAAGATATTGATTATGCTCTTATCTCATCTTTTTTTGATGATAATAAAGATGAAACTATTGTATTTTCTTTAATTGGGAAGGAGATCAGACTTCATATTGATTTACCTAATCTAAATCAGAATATTGATCTAATGATTCCTGAAGTAATAATAGATTCTAGCCATGAAGAGCTAAAAGTTGATACTTTTTTTGATGTTCCAGAGAAATTGGGAGAATCATTGTTAATTTCAGCCAGTAAAAGGGTTGTCGAAGATGGTCCGTCTTTAGGTTGGAGGTTATATATAGAGGGAGAATCATTAAATATTAACGATTGGTTGAATTTTTTTTCATATAAGATCAAGAGAGATTTGCATGGAATTGTTAATATTGATGCTTGGCTAGAATTAAATTTAAATGGATTGGAGAGGGTAACGGCCGATTTATCAATAGATGATTTCTTTGTTGATGATAATACAAATGACTCTCTAGATTTAAAGTCACGTTTTGAGTTTTCCGCAAATGATTTTGGATGGTTTGCCGCTGCTGATAAGCTCCAATTTTCTTCAAAGGAAGGTACTTCACCTGAATCACGAGTCCAGTTACAAGCTCAAAATAATGGTGAAACCACGACATTAGATACGAGTATTTCACTTATTTCTTTAGAAGATCTCAAGCATTTTAGGAGCTGGATAAATCAAGAAAATTTTGATTATTTATATGATTTGAATCCGAAAGGATTGTTAAGAGATATAAGGTTAAATATATCTGATCTTGATGAAATCACTGAAAGGTTTGATTTTTCGACACAATTTGATGGAGTCAGTCTTTTGTTTTCGGATAATCTAAGAAGTATTACAAGTATTTCCGAGATTAATGGAATGTATGGTGAATTCTTTTTCAATCAAGCTGGTGGCCGTATTGAAATGGACTCAAAGAACTTGCATATCGTTTCACAAGATTATACAGATGATGGTCTGTTATTGAATAAAGCCAAAGGCTCAATTATCTGGAGAACAAATTCTAAAGGCCTGAGAGTTTTGTCTGATCAAATAGATTTGGAAAATTCTGTTTTTAAGAGTTCAACAAGCATCGAAATGTCCTGGCTTAATAGTCAAAGATTACCCTATATTGATATTGATAGTCACTGGAATATTGATGATGTCCAATTATTTAAAGGCTTTCTACCTAAAAAGACTCTTAATCCAGTTTTGTATCAATGGGTACAAGATGCATTTCTTTCAGGAAGAATTAAGCATGGCAGGACTCGAATTATAGGGTTACTAGAAAACTTTCCATTTAAAAATAAAGAAGGGATCTTTCGAATAACCGCAGAGGCTAATGAGATGATTTTGCGTTATGCAAAAGGTTGGCCAAATGCAAAAATTCATGAAATGGAATTTGAGATGAATGGTAATCATATGTTTTCTTCAAAAAATTACTCTATACATGCAGGTCTAGAGTTATCTGATGCCACTATTGAAATTAAGGATCTGTCCAATCCAATTCTTGAGTTTAATATTAATTCATCGTCCGATCTCATCCCAATGAATAATTTTTTAATGCTGAGTCCCGTTAATAATTATTTTGGGGGGATATTAGAAGATATAACTGTTTCTGGTGCAGCAGATTATGAAGTGGATATTCGATTACCCTTAAGAATAGTAAATAGAGATCAATATGATTTTGATACTAAGCTTGATATAAATGATGCTTCGCTACAGGTAGATGGGATTGATCCATCGATTGAAAATTTACAAGGTAGTTTGTATGTATCTAGAAGTAATGTCGCTTCTGAGAATTTAAGAGCAGATTGGCTAGGCTCTCAAATTACAATCGATGCATCAAAAACTGATGAAGATAATCATTTTATTAACAGTATCATCTCATTGGAAGGTACAACGTCTATCAGTAATTTTGAAAAAAGATTTAATTTTTCTTTCAATGATTCTTTAAGAGGTACTTCGAATTATCAAGTAGATATAAATATACCTAAATACGATATAACTAACCCGAAACCATTCTTTGTGAAAATAAGGAGCAAGCTTAACAATATTGATATTAATCTTCCTGCTCCTTTTGAAGAACTAAGTAAGAGTTCCAAGGTATTAGATACTGACTTATTCTTTCCAACTTCTGGGGTAATTTCAATTCAAGGGGGCATCGATTCTGATGTAAATTGGAGTGTGAATTATAGTAGAGAAGAAGTTCAATGGGTTTTTGACAGAGGTATTCTAGCATTTGGTCATCATAGTAATGATCCTTTAGATTCTCGAGGACTACATATTCGCGGTCAGACTAATAAAATAAATTTAAACAATTGGCTT
>JAYZHY010000163.1:0-3713 GCA_036166115.1 Pseudomonadota bacterium
CTTCATAACCTTATACTAATACTTTACTAGATAGTTTTGCATTCATCATAATTATTTAGTCCCATTAGCTTCTTATATCTTATAATCCTTCGATCTTTCATATCTAACGAAATGTCTAGTAATTTAATGAAGTATCAATCATGTTTTCCGCTCGTGGGTATATAAGCTATTCCTAGTGATGTTATTATTTCTTTAGTCTTTTGCGCCATGTTTATTTCCTAAGTTTTTGTGTACGGATTTGTGTATGAAAATGTACACAAAACGATATTTCATATCGCAAACAATTAGTTAGTAAGTAGGTCTGTAGCGCTGTATGTGCGGGAGCTACAGCGTTTTGAATAATTAGAATATAGAATTTTAATTGAAGGTTTCCAAGCGAGCGCCTTAAACCTCTCAGCCATCTCTCCGATATTGATCCAATTTATTAATTTAGAAGTTCTGCCCCTGACTCAATATCCTTGGTGGGCTCTCTAAGCAAGGTGAATCAGCTGGTCTCGGATCTCTAGGTGATGCTTTAATTATCTTTAGCTCTCGATCCTGACGAAGATCATCAAGACCTTCAGGTATTACAATTTTTTCGGATTCCACTGCATTCTGGATTTTTTCGGGCTGATAGCATACGAGTTCGGTTTTAGAGGCACATCCACTACAAACCAATGCTAAAAAAATCATTGCAAAGCCATTACTAAATTTCACTGTCCAACCTCTAAATTCTTGCTCACTTACTATTTTCGGTACTGATGATACATTTATACATGGATTAAGAACAACATGTTACTGCGCATAAGAGGTGCTAGCAAGTGAAGATTTATGCTTGAAAACCTTAGAAACCTGACTAAATCAAGGTTATTATCTTAATTCTTATTAAATCGAGAAACCAAAAGGATGCTTAATGAGTAATCTACAATTAAATCAAGTCGTTCCAAACTTTAAATGTAATGTAACCAGCGACAATCAAATTAGCATAAAAGACCTCAGAGGTAAGAAAGTGGTGCTGTATTTCTACCCAAAAGATAACACTCCTGGATGCACTACCGAAAGCATTGAATTTAATGGCTTACTAAAAGAATTCTCAAAGATGAATACATTAATTTTTGGTATTTCTCGTGATAGCCTAGCTTCACATGAAAAATTCAAGCAAAAGTATGATTTCTCCTTTGAACTTATCTCTGATGAAGACGAATCAGTTTGTAATCTTTTTGATGTCATAAAAGAGAAAAATCTCTATGGAAGAAAATATCTAGGCATCGAAAGAAGTACATTCCTGATCGACGAGAAAGGAAAATTGATAGCTGAATGGCGAAAAGTAAAGGCAAAAGGTCATGCTCAAAGTATTCTTGATCATATATCTGGCCTTTAATCTATTGAATGTTTGAAGGCAACGGCATAATCTTAAATACATGTATCCAAGAAAAATCTTTATATTCATAGCACAGAGCATATTTTTGCTTAATTTATGGGCTACTGTAGGTAACTCCCAAGATCTTAATTTACCGGATATTGGTAACCCCGCAGATGCGGTGTTATCAAAATCGGATGAAGCACAAATCGGAAGCTCTATCATGCGGCAAATACGCTCCAGTGGAACTGTAATAGAAGACCCGCAGATAAATGAATACATTAATGAGATTGGCCATCGTGTTGCCTCTCACATCAATGATTCTGAGACAAGCTTTACATTCTTTGTGATTGATGACCCAAGTCTTAATGCCTTTGCATTACCCGGAGGATACATTGGCGTTCATTCGGGGCTGATTGAATCCACTCGAAGTGAAGATGAGCTGGCAGGAGTCTTGGCGCATGAAATTGCACACGTGACACAAAGGCATATAGCTCGTGCAATGGCTGCCAGCCAAAGACAAAGCCTATTAAGTACTGCAATTATGCTTGGTGCTGTCATAGCCGGCGCTACAGGAGCTGGCTCAGATGCTGTGCAAGGTGCAATGGCAGTTGCCCAAGGCACGCAAGCTCAACAACAAATAAATTTTACTCGAGAAAATGAGTATGAAGCTGATCGAATAGGTATCTCAGCCATGGCCAGCGCTGGATTTGATCCAAGAGGTATGGCTTCATTTTTCGAAGTCATGTCCGGGACAAACACGATTGGATCGATGAGAATACCGGAATTTCTACAAACCCACCCGGTATCAAGCAGCAGAATTGCTGAAGCTAAAAATCGTGCAAGATTGTTTGCCAAAAAAGATACTGAAGACACTCGCAATTATGGTATTTCAAGAGCAAGGCTGATCGTTTCTAATCAAAGATCTCCCGAAGATGCGAAAAATTTTTACACCCAAAAAGACTTTAAATATCTAAACGATGCCGAAAAATATGGTTTAGCACTGTCGTACCAAAGTGCGGGAGAGCTGGACGAATCAAAACTTATCTTCAAATCTCTCCTGAATAACAATAAAGAAGTCATCGCCTATCACATAGCGTTAGCAGACGTGCTTTTTACGCTTGAAGAAATTGATAATTCAAAAGAAATCTATGAAAATGCAATGAAGTTCTTCCCAAGAAATACATCACTAGTAATCCATTATGCCAATGCTTTACTCAAGCTCAATGAAGCAAAATTAGCGCATGATATATTACTCGACCTCCTGAATAATGTTCCTCCTACACCAGAACAAGTTCGACTAATAGCTAAAGCAGCAATCGAATCAAACAACCCAGCTGAAGCGAATTATTACATGGCAGAGTATCGGTTTATGATAGGTGATTTGGTTGGTGGAATCACTTTCTTAAGGCGCGCGCTGAACGTTCCGAATCTAAACGAGATACAAAGAATCCGATTTGAAGCTCGAATTGATTTTGTGAGGGAGTTCATGACCGAAGAACAACTGCAACAGTTACGTAGGGCTGCAGGCTAAAAAATCTCAAATTTAAGTTTCCATATTTGAGTTATATTCACCTTGATGTGCAAGACTATTGAGATGTGCTCTCTTTAAAAGTGCTTTTTGTGCCGCCGCGTAATTTTCTTCATTGCCAGACCAAATGTTCAAGGGTGATGCCTGCAATGCCCTACCGTATGAGAAAGATAACTCCCAAGGTAAATCACCAAACTTATTCATCAAACTCAAATGGTCGGTCGCTTCTTCAGATGTTTGCCCTCCAGAAAGAAATGCAATTCCCGGAACACTGGAAGGTACGTGTTTTTTTAGGCATCTAATAGTGGCTTCGGCTACTTCAGAGGGTGATGCCCGATTGTCTGCTTTACTCCCTGATATGACCATATTAGGCTTCAATATAATTCCTTCGAGCTCTACACCGTGCTCCTGCAACTCCTGAAAAACAATATCCAGCGCTTCTCCTGTAACTTCTTCACAACGCTTAATGCTGTGATCACCGTCCATAAGAACTTCGGGTTCAACTATCGGTACAATATTATGCTCCTGACATAATGCCGAATAACGCGCGAGTGCATGAGCATTAGCTTTCAAACAAAATGAACTGGGAAGCGAGTCACTAATATTGATAACAGCACGCCACTTAGCAAATTTTGCCCCCAATGCTGAGTATTCGGCCAATCGATCACGTAACCCATCAAGACCTTCGGTAACGGTTTCACCATCAAAACCAGCCAAAGCTTTAGCGCCAGTATCCACTTTAATACCTGGTTCAATTCCTAAACTGCTTAAATAATCAGGAAAAGGGACACCATCAGATGTAGATTGACGGAAAGTTTCATCGAATAATATAACGCCACCAAT
>JAYZHY010000164.1:0-2842 GCA_036166115.1 Pseudomonadota bacterium
AATTTTGGATCATTGATAAGAATGGTATTTTCGAGGGTTTGATTATTATCCAATAATTTTATCTTCTCAGTGAAATGAGCTTCTTTACTATAAGGGACGCCGTGAAGTCGAAAAAACAGAGGTTTTACGCCGATTGTATCGACAACTAGTGTTGATTCATCCCAATGTGCTATTGAGTGACCCATCAATGTCTGTCTGACTTTCTTTGGATGCTTTCTTCCGTCAGTATAAAGTCTTCTTACTTGATGGTTGTATTCATAAAGAATTGTCACTTGTTTTTCAGTTTGGATTATTTCTGTCGGGAAACCGGCCGATACGATCCTCCCAAAACCAATAATGCATTGAAAGGCAGGATCTTCTGTTGTGCCTGCTTTTTTGTGTGCTAAGAGCCCTTCATCGGTAAATGGGAGATCTTTTGGCCATAATGAGTCTCTATCGGAAACTCTTACGTTAGATACCCATATACCTGATAAATCAACTTGAGCTGGCAAGTTTTGACAAAAGCCTAATAAAATAATGATCCAGAGAGTTTTAAAGTTATTTTTATTGCAATTGTATTTCATATTCTTACTTTTTAGAGATTTTTAATAATCGGTGGTGCAGGTCTTATCCATCTATATATTTCAATGTTTTCTCTGTCGAGGATCCTAAGTATGATTCTATTTGAGCCATCACGAGCAGGATGCCCCTCTGCCCTAATCATATTTCCTTTGTTAATTGTATCTTCATCCCAGCCTCTTCGGATAAACCAGTTTGGGCTCATTGTTTCTATTTCCCATAACTCCTTTTCATTGTCATCAGTTTGGTGCTCAATATAAATTCTGGAATGCGGGTTTTCAAACCAAACCTCTGTCACTTGACCATCAATACTAATCATTCTGGTCATATCAAATAGAGCAGATGCAGAATGATGAGCAACACTTATATTTACACTTAAGATCCAAGAAAATAACAAAGCTTTTATTAATGTTTTTCGCATTATAAATCCTAGTTACTACTTGTTATCATGCGAGAAGTAAACCCATTGGTCCCTTTGTGGGACCATTCGTGTTTCGGGCCTTTATGAGAATGTGTAATTGATTCGTATTGAACATAATCGTAGAAGGAATTATAGGGAAGCCCACTAACTGAAATCAGACCTCCGTCCATACCGGAAAGTGGTTGCATTTCAACTTGTGATTCAGGGGTGGAGAATTTTATTCTATTGTTTTCTCTAGTTACCGATAGAGGTGTTTTTTTGATTGATTGTGCTTGCTGGGAAAAGCCACTAAATGCCAGTGGTAAGATAGAATCAAATGCATCATATTTTTTTTCATCAAGTTTGTTATCGACATAAATCCTAGACCATTTTCCCATTTCAAAAGTCACCACAAAACGTATTCCAGTTAAATCTATATCATCAAGGTTTCCTTTGTATATTTCAATAAGTCGGCTCCCATCACATCGCTTTGTTGTTGCACGACCAAAATTACATGGACAAGGAATTTCACAGCTACAGCATTCCGCTAGATTGGCTTCAAGAGACCATGCTGAATTCGCGTTAACTTTTGAGAAGAAAGGTAAAATTACAGTAGTTGTTGCAATTGCTTTGTTAAATTCACGTCTTTTCATATTCTTCCTCGAGCTTTATTAATTGACGTTAATGTTCAACTTCTCAGAGACATATTTTTTAACATCTAGGTTTTCATCTTCCATCTTAGCGTAAAACCCTTGTTTAAATGCTTTAGATTGCATCCCTCTTTGCACTTTTTCGCAGATTTCCCAGTCTTGAAGATTAGTTATATCCCATAATTCCTTGGCGTCACTAGGATCAAATTCTTTGTCGTTGATGGCATCAGGATGGAATAAGATACTGAAATCAACATTGGTTTGATTGGAGCTAATCGGATTTACAATAAATACTGCAACATGATCCATAGCTAGGCTTATAAGTAGATTGGGATACAATGCTTGACCAAAGTGCCGTTCCTTCTCATTTTTGTTCAGCCCGGGAAAAGCTTTTCTTTTTGTTGTGCCTGATAATGTAAATGTGTTTGCACCTTCTTTGTGCGGAATACCATTTTCCCAATCTAAATCAGAGCCACCTTTGTTACGAAAAGCTGGAACAATTTTACATAGTTCGGGATGAATATTTGAGCAGTGATAACATTCATTATAATTTTCTAGTATTACTTTCCAATTAGATTTGATCTTATATTCAATATTTACTTTAGATCTTAATTCTTCAAGTGGGTATCTTTTTAATTGACTCGGAATATCTTTGAGGTAATCTTTTAGCGATATTTCGTTTTCACCTAGACTAACAAAAACAAATCCACCCCATTTTCTCAGATTGATGGCGGATAAATGATACCTAGTGTCATTCATATTTAATTTTAAATGAGGTGCATTTTTGAGCTTACCATCAAGATCATAAGTCCATGAATGGTATGGACACCTGATATTATTTTTAATCGTTCCGGATAACTCACCTTTAGAGGCATCAAAGAGTTCACAGCCACGATGTTTGCAAAAATTATAAAATCCCCTTAATTCATCATCGCTGCCTCTTATTATAATAATGTGTTCCTCCATTATATTGGCAAGTTTATAATCACCGACGCCTTGAAACTCCTCCTCCCTTACGATGCATATCCAATCATTATGAAAGATATTCGACACTTCCTTGTCAAACCATCTTTTTTTAGTGTAATGATCTTTATGAAGTGTTTGTTCCATAATTTTAGTGAACTTTCTTGTTATTAATAAAATCTAATATGTCACGAGCAATTGAGTCATCATGAGTATTAAAATGATACATCATCGAATAATGATTGTGACCGGGTATTTGTTTGTGATTTGG
>JAYZHY010000165.1:0-3191 GCA_036166115.1 Pseudomonadota bacterium
TAACGGTTTATTGTCTGGGGAAAGTCCAATGAGCTCCTTATTCGGAATCCATTTCTCACTCGTTGAAAAGTACCCTTGTGCGGTCATGCCTGATTTTAGTATCAGTGAGCCGTCATCCATTAAACTCGCTTTTTGACACTCGTTTCCATCTTGATCGAGTGCTATGCGCCTTTTCTTTCCATAAAGCTTGGATCGATCAATCTTGCGATGATCAAAACTCGATTCCTCATTGGCATAAGATAAGATGATTGGTTTAGCGATTTTACTTTCCTATTTAATTTGCTGAACCGTTGAAAGTAAACGATATAAACCATGAATTGCAAATATTTTTAACTTTCATTTGATTTGGAAAGTAGCGTTCTCATTTCATCGGAAGCGAAATGAAGTATGAGATTGATGCAGAATTGCAAGTCAAATCATTTTCTTTTTTCTTTTAAAATCAAACATAATCACGTTGTCATTAGTTCTTTGTTTAGTGTCATTTTTTGCGGCACGCAGTGCTCGAAATACCTCTTTTTGGCCTTGATCTACGCACGATGACCAGTTCATATACATTAGAATACTTATCCAAAGTAAACCTGTGTAAACTTCCTCTTCGTGGTACGTGTCTTCTAATTTATCTCTAAATTCACAAATTGAATGTGCTATGGATTCAATGTTTTCATCTTTTATATGCATCAATTTTCTCCTGATAGTTCAGGTTTAATTAAAGCATACAACGACGACAATTAATGTCGCATTGGGTATATAATTAATTTAATTCTTTATTCGATTGTGTTCGTCTAAGATGTTGATTAACAATTGATGGTCAATTGCTTCGACTTTTCTACCAAGATGACCTGTCATATCTTTGCCTGCAATTAATGCATTGATAATTGCCTCTTCTGTTGCTTCAACTGTGGCCTGGAATACAGGATTAATATGGTCATTTTGAAGCATAGATATATTGTTAGGAACTTTTGAAGATGAGCTTGTTTTGTTTGCAGTAGAGAATGCAATAAAAATATCTCCTGATCCATTTCTTGCGATACTACCAACACGACCCAAACCTAAAGTTGCTCTTCTGGCAACACGTTTCAATTGATGTGAGAGAAGGGGTGCATCAGTGGCAACCACAATAATAATTGAACCATCTCCTGTTAAATTTTTATTTATCAGAGATGCAGTAATTCCGGCATGATATATTTCGCCAATAGGGAGGCCGCCAATTCTTAGATTCTTTCTTTCTCCATAATTCGCTTGAACTAGTACACCAACAGTGTATTTTTCACCCTCAATACTAAATATTCTAGAAGAGGAACCCATACCGCATTTAAAACCATGACATGTCATCCCATTTCCACTGCCAACATTCCCTTCTTTAACGGGGCCATCTTTGGCTGACTCCAACGCATCAAATACATCTTCTGTTTTCACATGAAAGCCATTTATATCATTCAAATAACCATCATATGTTTCTGCTACTATGGGTAATGACCACCAAAAACCAGTTGCATCAGGTGATCCTTGAGCAACTCTCCATTTAATTAAGGCATCATGCACGGCACCAACACTGTGTGTATTGGTTAGGGCAATTGGTCCTTCTAGGAAACCCGATTCTTCAACCCAGGTTGTTCCGGTCATTTCTCCATTCCCATTCAATGAGAACCAACCGCCAAATACCGAATGATCCATGGTTTCTCTACCCCTAGGTAAAATTACCGTAACACCAGTCCGCACCGCTTTTTTATTTGCAAGATCTTTTGTAAGTGTTTTGTATCCAACAGTCACACCTGAGACATCCGTGATTGCGTTTAATTGTCCTGGTGTGCCTGAAAATATGATACCCAAATCTCTTGCACGCTCATTTTCTTGAGCGTAAGAGGAAATACATAAACCAATTAGAAGGAATAGAGTTAATTTCAACTTAGTCATTTTTCACACCATGATGATTTCTTTTTTCCAGAATACTTTACGGCCAGGCCTTTTTCCAATAATGCATCAGCAAGATTAGAACCATCAACATAAACGTCAGCCAGCAATCTAAAATATTTTCCCCGACTCAGATTTTTTAAATGAATGGATTTGGCATTATTTAGATAATCACGAGCAAGGTCTCTTACTTTGATTGCTAAGAGTTTTTCTTGTTCACATTTTCCTTGTATCTCAGGCGTATCGATACCCAAAATACGTATGGCTATATTTTTACCCACAATTTCTGGGAGAGTATCTATATCAACGCGAAATGTATCTCCATCGTAGACACTAATAATTCTTGAAACTATATAGCTATCTCCATCATCTAAATTTTGGCTAAAGGCAGAGGTTGAGAGGATTAAAATGATAAAGAGTATTTTTTTATGCATATGACAATGCTTATTTTTCGGGTTTATTTTGATTGATTAACTCATCAATCTTTGATTCAGGATAGCTGAGCATTCGCCCAAATTGTCGGGCAATTTCTTTTCTTGCTTGACCTTTGTATTGTTTTGATTCGATTAACTTTGCTTTTTTGTTTTTAAGCGCCATGTATTCTTCTTTTGTATTTCCTTTGTATATTAGAAGCACATGTTTTCCATTTGTGACAGACTCAGGAAAGAGGTCAGTTACTAGAAACTCTTTTTCTCGGTGTATTTCAACGTTATTGCGTTTTGCTACACGCGCTGCTTCCTCTATCAGTGCGTCCATTTCTTCAGGTGGTAATGCAGCACTAAGGGCTAATTTCTTTATGCCTACATTTACCATCTCACCAAAAGCACCGATATTGCCGAGTTTATATGAGCGCTGATCAATACTTGGGTTAGAGTTTACCGGAGTATTAGTAACAGCCGTACTATAAGTACATGCCCCTACCACGAGACTAGTGAGCAAGGAAAATATTAATTTCTTCTTCATGATTGGTTTATACATTGATCCATGCGGATAATAGTTCTAGCTTAATATCTGGGTATTCATCAGATACGTTATTTGTTTCACCTGGGTCGTCCTCAAGATTGAAGAGTAACCATTTATTATTTTCAATATCGATGTCTTTAATCGGGTCATCATCATGATTTCGGATAATTTTCCATGGCCAACGAACTAAAGCTTGTTTTTTTTCAGAAGTCATCCATGGGATTGCTCTGATTTGGTTATTCTCTAGATCATTATTGCCTTGTATTAATTTCCAGAAGGAACGCCCTCGAATAGGAGGCGATTCTGCAGGCATTGAT
>JAYZHY010000166.1:0-3088 GCA_036166115.1 Pseudomonadota bacterium
AATGTACTCGAATTTGATCCGGCAGGAAACCTAGTAAATTATTGGGGTGGACCAGGCGAAGGTTATGACTGGCCATCCTCAAACCATGGAATTAGCGTCGACCACAAAGACAATATATGGATAGGTGGGAATGGACGCGGTGATTCGCATATCCTAAAATTTAGCCGAAATGGTCAATTTCTCGCACAATACGGCAAAGCCGGGTCGCCGACTGATAGTCATAGTCAGGAAAATTTTGGACGCGTTGCAGAAATCGCATTTCACGCAGAATCAAATGAAGCATTTGTGGCTGATGGGTATAGCAACAAACGCGTCGCAGTGCTAGATATAGATACCGGCGAATTGAAGCGTTACTGGGGTGCGTATGGTAATGAACCTGATGATACGAATCTTGGCCCTTTCCAACCGGGACAGGAGCCTGCTCAACAGTTCCGTAACCCTGTGCATTGTGCCGAACCTTCATATGATGGGTTGGTCTATGTTTGCGATAGACCTAACAATCGCCTCCAGGTTTTCAATCAAGATGGTACCTATATACAAGAATTGTTCGTCAAACCAAATAGTCTTGGAGATGGATCGGTCTGGGATATTTCATTCTCAAGCGACCCTGAACAAAAATTTATATATCTTGCTGATGGAACCAATAGGAAAATTTTCATTATTGAACGAGAAACAATGGAGATTTTAACTAACTTTGGTGATGGAGGCAGAAACCCAGGCCAATTTTTTGCCGTGCACAATATAGCCACTGACTCAAAAGGCAATATCTATACTACGGAGACATACGAAGGAAAACGAGTACAAAAATTCAAATTTATGGGCATGGGTCCAGTCACAGTTATGGATCAGGGTACTCCGTGGCCAGCAGACAGAAGGCTAAATGTACCCGAACCGATTGCCAGTAATAATCTGAAGGCACCGACCCAGAGATCTTCTGAAGATTTCAATGAAGAGTTGGTTGCCGAAGAATTTGCCTATTAATTAATACATCAAAAATAAGAGAGACTACAAAATGAAAAAATTATCACTTTATCTTTTCGCGATTTTCATGACATCAAGTGCTTTTGCAGACGTCACCCGTCATGCCCTTCCAAATAACTCGACGTTCCCAATATCAAGAGCTGTTGAAGTTACGCCGGACACAACACTTATATACCACAGCGGCCAACTTCCTTCGCCTGCAAACCCAGATGCAGAAAGAGGAACACGCGAATGGAGAGGCGATACTGAGGCGCAAACAATGAGTGTTCTCAAGAAATTTGAGAATTCATTTAAGTCACTTGGTGTTGATTTTGGCGACGCCATTAAATTAACAGTCTTTCTTGTAGGTGATCCTGAGCTGGACGGAAGAATGGATTTTTCTGGCTTTATGAAATCATACAGCAAATTCTTTGGTACCGAAGAGCAGCCCAACAAACCAGCGCGCTCAGCTGTTCAAATTAATGCACTTGCAGGTGGGTGGTTTGTTGAAATAGAAATGGTTCTTGCTAAACCAAAATAGAAGGGTCAATAATTTAATTTTCTGGTTTTCTTTATAAACTAGAAATTACGATTAACGGTTATACCTAAGTAGCTGTTTCTTTCTGGTGCAGGCTCGTAATACCTTTTTCCATAGGCATTAATTCTTATATTACTGTTGAACTCAGCATCAAAAACATTATTCACGCCTAAATAAGGTCTAAACTGCCAGTCTCCTCGGCTTATTTCGTAACTCATTCGAAAGTTAGATACCGTATAAGCTTCTACTTTTACTGAATTTGCATTATTGGCGTATAAATCACCCACATAATTAAGATTAAAATTAATATTTAAACCATCATCATTGTTATAACGAAATCCTAAATAAGCGAAAGATTCTGGCAAGCCAGGTAACCTCGCACCCGAAAAATCTTTATTGTTCTGATCAACGAAACGATCAAAAGAGAAATCCGACCATGTATAGGAAGCATCTAATATTAAATTGGGCTTGATATTCCAAGCTACCAAAGATTCGATGCCAGTTCTCGAGGACTTACCCACATTTGAATAAAATGTTCTGCCTGGTGATGACTCCAGTTCATAGGGAACCAACTCATCCTTTAAATCAATCTCAAAGACCGCAATTTCATAATACAGGTTTTGTGTATTCGCTTTAAAACCAACTTCAAAGTTTTTCGCGAGCTGTGGTTTTAGTAACTGATTGAACCCCCCTAAATCATTAGGATTAGCAAGCTCTGTTGTTGTTGGGGTTTCAAAGGAACTACTGATTGCAACAAAGATTATTCCATCATTGAGTTGATAATTTATACCGAAAGAAGGACTAAACGCATCGAAATCAACTTCACCTGAATCATCACCGTTGCTTAAATATCGGTCAAGAATCTTAAATCTAACCTCATCATAACGGATGCCTGTAGAAATAGACCAACGATCCCGATTATATCTACTTTGAACAAACACACCGTTACTGCTCACTTTCTCCCGTTGATCAAAAGTTATAGGGCCAATAACTCCAGAATCATTATCGTATCGCTTGCGATCATCATCTTGACGATCAATATCAAAACCTAATGTTAGTGCATAGTTTTCAGGTAATACTTCACCGAATTCATACTGTGCACCAACCCCATAAAAAAAACGATCAATATTAACTGAACCACCACCTTTAAAGGGGAGTTTATTTGAGAAATCACGTGCAACATAATAATTTCTCAATATCAAGGTTCCCTCAGATCGATCTCGTTCATAAACAATGCCGACACGATGTTGGCTAAGCGATTCACCGGAATCATAGGTAACATTTCTATCTCGTGCTGATTTTCTGTCTGCCAAGGCTTGTTCAAGATTTATGCCGCCTGGGTCTTGAGATATTGGCTGATCGGTATAATTGACAGATAGATTAAGTCGATCTTGTTCATTTAATTTAAAACCAAATTTACCATTGAATAAGGCGCCTTCAGAAATTGAATGTGTTCTATACCCAGTGAGATCTTGTTTGGAAAAATTTACTAGATAATCCATTATCTCATTTTTACCACCGGTCTTTAATTGAAACTTTTTGTAACCTAAATTCCCTCCAGCAAGCGTTGTTTGAATGAAAGCGGGTTCA
>JAYZHY010000167.1:0-3386 GCA_036166115.1 Pseudomonadota bacterium
GAGGTTTATACACCAGAATCATTCTATGAGCGACGATATCGGGGTAAGCGAGAAGACGTAATTATAGTACATGATATTAAAACTTTATCACCTCTCGCAGAAATCGATGTACCTGACAAGATCGCAAGTATATTTGGCCAAAAGGTTATAAAGTTACTTAACAATAACCGTCATTTGGTCATTCACAATCAGGTTCCTGCCCAATCTATTAGTGTTGTTGATATAAAAGACAGAAAGTTTATTACAGAAATATCCACCCCAGGATGCGCGATGACGCTACCGGTAAATCAATCAGATTTCATCATGTTATGTATGGATGGAACTCTTCAACTAATGAGGCTCAGTGATGATGGCAGAGAATCCGCGAGAATTCGTAGCCAGGAGTTTTTTAGTGTTGAAGATGATGCGGTTTTTGACCGTGCCGCTAGAACAGATAGTGGGTGGTTATTAATATCTCATTCAGGTTTAGCCTATAACGTTTCGGTTGAGAATGACAATATCCTTATTAGTAAATCGTGGTCTCTCTTGGATGGTAAAGATATTGAGGAAAAGTGGCGGCCAGGAGGAAGCGATTTAATCACCGCTCACCATCAATACAATCTTGCATACATATTGATGCATAAGGGCGATATTGATACTCATCATCAACCTGGAAGTGAAGTATGGGTTTTTGATATTAAAAAACAAAAAAGGGTTATGCGCTATCCTTTAGATGAACTTTGGCAAGATATTCTTGTTCTGCAAGGGAAAGATCCAAAGCTAATCGTGTATACCGACGATGGAGAATTGAAAATCTATAATGCATTAAAAATGAGACATGAAAGAACAATTTCAAATCCTGGCCCACACGGCATACTCCAAAGGTTTTAATTAAATGATTGATCCTTTGTTGCCACAAATAGTTGCGTATGGGTTTGGGGTGTTATTTATAAGTTCCGCGTGGAGCAAATTATCCAATATTGATCGATTTTCGTTAATTGTGGAAGATTATCAATTGCTTACCATAATGCCTTTTAAATTACTGTCAATAATGATTGCTTTCTTCGAGCTTGCATTGGGGTGTTTATGGTTACTAGGTTATAACGCATTGATTGTAGGGTGGTGTACAGTTGGTATTCTTACTCTTTACACTCTGGCCATAACAGTTAACCTTCTTCGGGGGCGTATCCATATCGATTGTGGCTGTGGCTTTAATAATTCACTTGGTGGTGATAACCATTTACTTTCACCAATTTTAGTGATTCGTAATTTAATATTAATCGTTATGGTATTTATTGCATTGCTACCAACCAGCAGTGAGAGAGATTTTGTGTTTTTAGATTACATGGTAATTTTTACTACATTGTTCAGTATAATTTTATTGTATGCGGGTTTTGAGCAGTTAATGCAAAACAAATCTGCAATTAACGCATGGAGGAATAAATATTGAGTATTGGATTTATTGTTTCCTCCGGTCTGTTATGGGTAATTGTTATAATTTTATCATTTCTTGTATTTGCATTAGCGCGACAAGTTGGCATCCTTCATGAGAGAGTTGCACCCGCAGGGGCTTTGTTACCTACGAGCGGACCAAAAGTGGGCGAAATGACTGAAGCGATGAATCTGAATGATTTAGATGGCAAAAAAATCACAATTGGTGGGGTAGATTCTTCAGATTTAGCCACCTTAATTATGTTTATTTCGCCAACATGCCCAGTTTGCAAATCATTAGTCCCAATTGCAAAATCACTTGCTACACATGAGTCTCATCAGATGCGATTAGTATTTGCTAGCGATGGCGAAAATCATAATCAACATCTGGCTTATGTTAGTGATCTTAATATAGAAGGGTTGCCATATATTATTTCACAGCCACTCGGCCTAAGGTATGAAGTAAGCAAGTTACCTTTTGCTGTATTAATTGGCGGTGATGGAACTTTAAAAAGCAAAGGCCTTGTTAATTCTCGGGAGCATTTGGAAAGTTTGGTGGAAGCAATGGAGTCAGGAGTCGCAACACTTCAGGATTATGTGAAACTAAATAATACCGATTCAGATCCATCGATAAGAGAGAAAGCGTCATGAATAAAGAAAAATTATTTCAAAAAATCAATAAGTGGATCGATAGTTCCACTGGGAAAAGCAGTGTAAAATTGGCACGCTTAACTTCCAGGAGAAGCTTTCTAGGAAAACTTAGCTTAAGTTTAGTTGGCATGAGCTCTCTGCCACTACTCCCGGTAGCTCGATCACTTGGCGCCGAAGAGATTACTGAGTTAGGGGATCCAAAGAGCTGTGATTATTGGAGATATTGCGCCATTGGAGGAACACTTTGTGCATGTTGTGGAGGCACAGAAAAATCCTGTCCTCCAGGAACAGAATTATCTCTTGTAACTTGGGTAGGCACCTGTCGTAATCCTGTTGATAATAAGGACTATTTGATTTCTTATAATGACTGTTGCGGCAAAACAGTTTGTAGTCGCTGTAATTGTCATCGTACAGAACGGGAGAAACCTTATTATTATCAGCCTAAGAGTAGCAGTATTTTATGGTGTTTTGGAACAGAAAGCCAAGCCTACCACTGTACAATTGCTTTAGTTAAAGGAGAGTACACCTGAAAAATATTCTCAGTATTTTTTTTGTTTTTTTAGTTACTTTTCCTGTTGTTATAGAGGCCAATCCTCGCATGGATTATTTGCTTCATTGCAGCGGTTGTCATCTTGCTGATGGCTCTGGTTTGCCTCCAGTAATTCCAGATCTTCGCAGAAATTTGGGATTCATTGTGTCTAGAGATAAGGGTCGTGGATATCTAGTTCGTGTGCCAGGTTCATCTTCAGCACCACTCGATAATTCAGAATTAGCAGAACTTATTAATTGGGTGTTGGAAGCATTCAATACCGAGACATTACCTAATAATTTTACTCCATTAACAACTGATGAGGTTCGTAAATCTCGAAAGAATGTTCTAATGGATCCATTAAAGTTTAGAGCATCCTTATTTAAAACAAATCACAAAGTATCGGCTCTGGAGAATTAATTGTGCTGATATAATCTCCAAAATTTTGTACGGATGTTTTAGAGAAATTAAATACAGGCCACTTTGGTGCATGTTCAGCATTTGGATTCCCTGTTTTTGCAAACTGTGTCCAGTAATCAGTAAGCATCTTAGTTAAGGTAAGATCTTTTTCAGTTGTTGTCATCCAATGGTCATGTGTATTGAATACATAGGGTAATTCTGCGCCATGATAAGCTCTAACCATTTTGTGTTTCGCAGCATCTCCATCACGAATACGGCTAAAATAATAAACCCAACTTTCACCACCATCAGCATTTATCTTATCAGCCAAGTATTGAGAAGGACAAAGCATGCCTTCAGCGGTATAAAGTCTGTCAAGTGCATTCCGGGAATCTTG
>JAYZHY010000168.1:0-4622 GCA_036166115.1 Pseudomonadota bacterium
TTATCCGGATAATAAGAAATTAATTTATCAAACAAATCTAAGGCTTGCTGATTTTTCCCTAGTTCTTGATTTAGATTTGCTTCAGCAAGCAACATTTCATTCATATATTCGGGGTACTTTTGTCCAAAACTTTTTAAATGATTCCTAGCTTGATTTATTTTATTCATTGACACTAAGAGCGTAACAACTCTTTTTTGAGAATAAACGGCATTCACTCCAGAAGTTACACTCGAGTAATAAGAAAGGGCTTCATCAAAATTCGATCTAACTTCAGAGATCCTAGCCATATAAAACATCGCATCCATTCGGAATAAATCTTTCGCATACAATTCATTCAGATCAAACCAAGCTGAATCATAATTACCTAAACGAAAATTAATTATTGCCATTAATCTCAGTGCTTCATTAGAACGAGTTTCCAATAAAATCTGACTCACTTGACCTAACGCATCCTCAAGCTTCTCAGATGACATATATGCCAGCGCAAGCTCTAAACGTGCTTCTGGGCTCGGATTCAATTGATCTCCAATGATTCTAGCAATGTAGTTGATGGCCTTTTGATTCTGCCCTGACAATAAAAGATTGCGTGCAAAAAGTAGTTTAGGTTTTTCCCAATCAGGATTTAGATCTATTGCGATTCTTGCTTCCTTATTAGCTCGAGTAATATCACCATTTTTTAATAATACTGATGCATACGCATACCTAACGTAACTTGATTTATTGTATATCTTAGTAAAATAATAAATAAGCTTCTGCAGCCCATCTTTGTTTTGGTCAGATAAAAGCGGTAAAACTCCCAATAACACCTCATCTGAAGAACTCTCATGCATAAGAAGCAAATCTTTTAGGTTTTTTTTTGCTGCCAAAATTAGATTGGCATCAATCTGTCTGTTAATTAAGAATAATAAAGCGGCATTATCCTTCTTATCGAATTCAACCCAGCGAAGTCCCAATAACAACGCTTCTTTATTAAATTTATATTTTTCAGCTAGCCAAGCAGCTTGTTTTGTAATTTCCAAGTCATTGCTAGATCTTGTTGCATCTAGATATTTTTGGATAACCATTTTGTAATCTAAGTTCTCTAGCGCTATTTCAGCTTCTCTCAGATGCGCTTGTGTCTCTTCATTTAACTCACTTGCTATCAATCCTGCAGACAACATCAAAATAAATAGACCTGTGTTAAATCTATTAAAAGTCATTGATTTTATTATTTTTTTAACTCGAATCATGTCTTTATTTATATACTTTTTATTGCAAAAAAATACTCGCAAGCAAAGCACTATATTTACAGTTGATTTATCATACGTGAAAACCACTATATGAATAAATTATAATGACTCTAAAAATCCTTGGCCTCAATCATCATACTGCATCACTCCATTATAGGGAGCAATTAATATTTACGGATGATCAGATTAAATGCGCACTGCAAGAGTTAACTGCGATAGATACGATAAAGGAAGTAGTTGTCCTGTCAACTTGTAATCGAACTGAATTTTACTTGTCTACTAATAGAATCGGCCTTAATCATGCAATAACTTGGTTAACAGAATTTAAACAAATTGACAAACATACAGAAGAGCTCTTATTTTCATTAGAAAAAGATAACGCCCTGCTTCACCTAAACAAAGTTGCCTGTGGATTAGATTCAATGATTCTTGGTGAGCCGCAGATCCTCGGACAACTAAAAGAAGCTTTTCGATTTGCTCAAACACAAGGAACAATAAAAAAATATTTTACACAGCTTTTTAATCATGTGTTTTATGTGGCTAAAAAGATTCGTACAAATACAAAGATTGGCAAGGGTCCAGTCTCAGTCCCCTACGCTGCAGTAACTCTTGCGAACCAATTTTTTTCAACACTAAATAATCATACTGCCCTTTTAATAGGAGCCGGAACATCAATAGAATTAGTTGCCAAACATCTTTCTAGTAAGAATATCGATAAATTATTCATTACAAATAGAAGCCTCGACAAGGCCCAAAAGCTGGCAAAAAAATATAATGGCTATGCAATTGAATTATCTAATTTAAAAGGAGTACTTGAAATTACAGACATGATTTTCAGTTCAACTTCAAGTGAAAATTTTATTTTAAGAAAAAATCAGATTACAGAATCTTTGTCAAAAAGAAAAAGAAAACCTATATTTGCAGTTGATATGGCTGTACCCAGAGATCTGGACCCAGCCATACAAGAAATTGAAGATATTTATCTTTATACAATAGATGACTTAGAAAAAGTAATACTAGAGGGAACAAATAGCCGAAAGACAGCAGCAATCCAAGCAAATGACATATTAATAGAGGAAACATTTAAATTTTTAAACAGGAATAAAGAGGAAAAAGCAGAAATAACTATTATAAAATTAAGAGAATACGCTGAATCTCTTAGAAAGGAAGTTCTAGTACAAAGTGAAAAACAAATCAAAAAGGGTGCTAACGTGGATGACATTATAGAACAAAGCACTTTAAGCTTAATAAAAAAAATATTGCATCGGCCAAGCAAGAAAATAAAAGAAGCCGCCGAAAATTCTGATGAAGAATTTATTAATATTATTTCTAAATTATTCGACTTAGATAGAAGATAAAGGCATGAAAGATTCTATACTCAAGAAACTACAAGCAACAAGTGAAAGATTAGAAGAAATTGCTGCTCTGCTTGCTGATCCTACTGTAATCTCAAATCAAGATAAATTTCGAGAACTTTCTCAAGAATACTCTCAAATCGAACCTACGATTAACCTTTTCAATCAATACAAAACATTGGCTAAAGATAAAATTACAGCTAAGGAAATGAAAGAAGATTCAGATCCAGCTATAAAAAAAATGGGCGAAGATGAACTGACCACTATCGAAAAGAAAGAATCCAAACTCACTAATGATATAAAAAAAACTTTAATCCCAATTGATCCGCATGACTCAAGTAACACGTTCCTTGAGATTAGAGCAGGAACGGGTGGCGATGAGGCTGCTATTTTTTCTGGAGATTTATTCCGAATGTATTCAAAGTATGCAGAATCAAAAAGATGGTCGATTGAAATTATCAACATGAGAGAAGGTGAGCACGGTGGATATAAAGAAATAATTTGCCGTGTTTCAGGTAATAATATCTTTTCTCGATTAAAATTCGAATCTGGAGCACATCGTGTTCAAAGAATTCCTCAGACTGAGTCACAAGGTCGTATTCATACCTCAGCTTGCACAGTCGCAGTCTTGCCCGAAGTAAAAGAAGTTGAGGAAATTGATATCAATAACAACGATCTTCGAATTGATACTTTCCGTGCTTCAGGTGCAGGAGGACAGCATGTTAATAAGACTGATTCGGCTGTTAGATTAACTCATCTTCCGAGTGGAGTTGTGGTCGAGTGCCAAGATGAAAGATCACAACATAAAAATCGTGCAAGAGCCATGTCTTTATTACAAGCAAAACTCCTAGACAAAGAATTATCTAACCAAATAAACGAACAAGCACAAGAAAGAAAACTGCAAGTAGGTAGTGGGGATCGATCAGAGAGGATACGTACATACAATTTTCCACAAGGAAGAATCACCGATCACCGGATAAATCTAACCTTGTACAAATTAACTGAAATAATGGAAGGCGATATTGATCAAGTTATACAACCTTTGATAGATGAATTTCAAGCCGATCAGCTTGCAAACTTAAATGACTGATTACTTTATTTTCTTACGTAAATAATTCAGGACATCGGAACGTGTTATTAATCCAAGGAATTTTTCGCCATCCAATACAGCTGCATATGGCTGTACATGCAATAATGAGACCAAATTATCAATACTGGTATCCTTTTCTAATTTAATAAATGATGTTTCCATTGCATCACTAACAGATCTATTCATCATTTCAGGTTTACCAAAAGCAAATCGTATAATTGTGTCTTCGGTTAATATTCCCACTAATTTATTATTATCAATAACTGGCAATTGGGAAAATCCGGCATTTCTCAAACGATTGTATGCAGTTGTTAACACATCATCAGTACCCACAACCACAGTCGCTCTCTCATCATGCAATCTCCCTATCAGATCTCTTAGATCGCCATAATGTTCTCGTTTTATAAAACCTTGATCTTCTAACCAAAAGTCATTAAAACATTTCGACAAATACTTATTACCGGTATCACAAGCAAAGCTGACCACCTTTTTGCTTTCTGTTTGTTCTTGACAATATTTCAGCGCTGCCGCTAACAAAGTACCGCTCGATGAGCCTGCCAATAATCCTTCTTTTTTTAGTAACTCCCGCGCCGCAGAAAAAGACTCTTGATCAGAGATCGCATAAGCTTGTTTAACTCGTGTAAAGTCTGAGATAGAAGGCAAAAAGTCTTCACCGATACCTTCAACTAACCAACTGGCATTTTTTTCACGTAACTCCCCTTCATTAATGTAATCAGCTAAAATTGAGCCAACAGGATCAGCTAAAATAATATCCACATCCGGTGCATTCTCTGCTAAATATTTACTGATTCCAGTTACGGTTCCACTAGATCCAACTCCAATAACTATCGCATCTAGATCACCATCCATTTGGCTTAAGATCTCTGGTGCGGTTCCATGCTCATGCGCTAAAGGATTATCAGGATTACCAAATTGATTTATAAAATA
>JAYZHY010000169.1:0-2629 GCA_036166115.1 Pseudomonadota bacterium
AAAAAAAAGCATTAGATTATGCTACCAAGATTCCACTGGTATACATCAGTATTGCAGTTAGAAATTGGCGAGCTTTCCACAATCTTGGTTATAACAGTTTTTATATCCCTCAACCAAAATTAATGCACTCATTCGGTCTGGATTTTCCTGTCAGTATGGGAGGATATAATTTTACGAAAACACCTAACCAACCAACTGTATTACATGGAACAAGTGTGCCCACTGATCCTGATAAAGGCTTAGATCAGAAACAACAAGCTATTAATGGACGTAAGAGATTGTATGAGATGAGCTTTGATGAGTTTGAAGGTCTAATTTTTGAGCAAATTAATGGTTCACTTAGTCAAGGTGGTTTTGATGTTGAAAGGGATGTTGCTGGATTAACAGTTAACCGATGGCCTCATGGTTATGCATGGGAATACAATGATTATTCTGATCCACCTGAATATAATCCAAATAATGGCCCCCATATTGCAGGAAGAGAACAAATTGGTAGAATTTCGATTGCCAATTCAGATGCATCAGCTTACGCTTATATAGATGGTGCTATTGATGCAGCTGATCGAGCTATTAATGAACAATTGAAGATATAAATAAAAGCAAATGATTTAAAATAAAGGTGATAATGATGAAGAAAAGAGTAATTTTTTTACTAAGTTTGATTTTTTTTATAGGGATGGTTAATGCCGAGCATCACAATCAAGTTATAAAACCAGAAGTTATGACTAAGGTTGATGTTGCTGGCGCTATTTATGATCGTCCGAATATGATTAAATCAACCAACAATGGTAATACAACACTAGATGTAACGAGTTTTTTGAGCAGTGATGGTAAATTTGAAACTGGAATGTACCGATCAGAGGCAACGCATATTGATGTTATTGAACCATGGGGTCACGATGAATTCTTTTATGTAATTGAAGGAAGCATTGTTCTCACTTCAACTGATGGAAGCGTGTTAACAGTTTCTGCAGGTGAGGCCGCATCCATTCCAAAAGAATGGACAGGTCAATGGGATACAGATGGTTACAGTAAAATATGGGTTATATATTACAGCGACAAAAAAGAATAAAAAATAAAGATATAAATAATTTAGACTCTCAAGGAGATCATCGTGCTAGATGAAGATGCAACAAATTTAAGCATTGATTTGCCAGACATGGATTCTTATTGGATGCCATTTACGGGCAATCGATATTTCAAAGACAATCCTCGTGTGATTCATCGTGCTGAGGGTATGTATTGCTGGTCTCACGATGGCCGTAAATTATTGGATATGGTGGCTGGGCTATGGTGTTGTAATGCAGGACATTGTGATCCAAGAATCGTGAGTGCTATTCAGGAACAAGCGGCTGATTTGGATTATGCGATGGCATTCCAACTGGGTCATCCCAAGGCATTCGAATTGGCATCCAAGCTAACCAATATAGCGCCAGAAGGAATTGACCATGCGTTCTTTGTTAATTCTGGTTCTGAAGCAGTTGATACGGCTATGAAAATGGTACTTGCTTATCATCGGATTAAAGGTGAAGGTCAACGCATTCGTTTTATCGGTCGTGAACGCGGTTACCATGGAGTAGGTTTTGGCGGTATCTCTGTGGGTGGTATGTCACCAAATAGAAAAATGTTTGGAGCGATGTTACCGGGCGTTGATCATCTCTCTCATACTCACAATCTCGAACACAACGCTTTTTCAAGAGGGTTACCAAGTTGGGGTGAACATTTAGCAGATGAATTGGAAAACATTATTGCGTTACATGACCCATCCACAATTGCGGGTGTAATCATTGAGCCGATTGCCGGTTCTGCCGGTGTACTTTTACCGCCAAAAGGTTATTTAGAGAAAATAAGAGAGATATGCACGAAGCATGGGATCATGTTGATTTTTGATGAGGTTATTTGTGCTTTCGGTCGAACCGGAGATGCGTTTGCTTCTTCGCGCTTTAACGTCATACCAGATATTATTACCACAGCCAAAGGATTGACCAGTGGCACGGTTCCCATGGGTGCAGTCTTAACAAGAAATGATATTTATGACACATTTATGACGGGACCTGAGAGTGCAATCGAATTTTTTCATGGTTATACGTATTCGGGTCACCCATTGGCAGCAGCTGCGGGATGTGCGACTTTAGATGCTTACATTGAGGATGATATGTTTAATCGGGCACTTTCTTTAGAAGAGAAATTTGCTGATGCTTTGCATTCACTAAAAGGGGAGCCACACGTTATTGATATTAGAAGCCTTGGGTTAATCGGTGCGGTCGAATTGACACCTATTGAAGGCCAGCCTACAGCTAGAGCAATTAATATCTTTAGGGATTGTTATGATAAAGGCCTCATCATCAGGACAACCGGTGATACTATTGCCTTTTCGCCTCCATTGATCGTGAAAGAGCAACAGATTGAAGAAACCATAGAGATAATCAAAGCATCATTGAGAGAAGCATGAGCTCAGTCCTAGGTAACAAAGAAAATAACCGAAAGGTTAATAATTGGATTGATGGGAAGTTATCTAAATCATCATCCGACCGTTATGAAATTATTACCGATTCAGCAACTGGAGAACAATGCGCCTCGGTTTTAATGTCATCTGAGGACGATGTTAACGCAGCCATAAGATCATCAT